>CAYWOM010000339.1:0-2834 GCA_964459905.1 uncultured Polaribacter sp.
TTTATAAATAATCAAGTAATATTTTATCCTGTAATTAATTCTAATAGTAATAATATTTCTTCGGATATTAAAACGTATAGTTTTAATGAATTTCTTAAAATACCAAATGAAGCGTTAGATTGTATTGTTTTTGCACCAGGAAGTTTTAGAGACTCAAAATCTAAATTAATAGAAATTAACTTTACCTTATTATTAAAAATTAAGGCCGTTTTTCAAAATGTTAGATTAATTTATATATCGAGTACAAATATATACGGAAACCATAAATCGGACATTGAATTAGAAACAAAACCTAATATTGAGTCAGATTATGCAAAAGCAAAATTAGGAGGTGAATTTATAGCATCCTCTTTTAACTCATTTTCAATAATAAGGTTTACATATTTATATGGTCAAAATTTAAATAATGGTTCTTTTATACCATTTATAATTAAAGAAGCATTAAATAAGAGAAAAATTACTTTATTTAATGAAGGAACTAGGTTTCAAGATTACTTGTTTATTGAAGATGCTGTAGACTTATGTTATAAAGCAATAAATAGTGAAATTAATGCTACAGTACTAGGGGTTTCATTAGAAAAAATAAGTAATAATTATGTAGCAGAATTAATTAAAAATAATGTAGAAAATTGTAAATTAGAGTATGTTAATAAAGATGAAAAAGTAATTAATTTCTCTTTTAAGGTTAATGATAACCCATATAAATGGAAAGCTAAAACAACTTTTAAAGAAGGAATGTTAAAAGTTTTAAATAGTTACTAAATTTAATACTTATAATAAAAATGAGAGCACTTGTTTTAGGAGATATTCATGGTAATTTACCAGCTTTAGAAAAATTATTTTTTTTAGAAAAAGATAATTATGATGTAATTATTTGTCACGGAGATGTTGTAAATTATGCCCCTTGGAGTAACGAGTGTGTTCAGTTATTAGATACATTTAAAAATATTGTTTTATTAAAAGGAAATCACGAAACAAACTATCTAAAAAAAATATATTCTGGTACTAATGTTGTTGCTAAAATTTTTTTTGATACTTGTTTTCTAGAATTTAAAGAATTTGAGAAGATAGGTATGTATAAAGAAGAATATATGATAGGAGATTTTATAGTAAAGCATACTTTTAATAATAATTATATTTACCCAGATACAGATTTAAGTGCTTTTAATATAAAAAAAAACTATATAATTGGTCACTCACATTACGCATTTAACAGGTTTATTAATGGCTGTAATGTTATTAATACGGGTAGTTTAGGTCAAAATAGGGTTCATGTAAATGAATCTAATTATGTACTCTATGATTTAGAAAAAAAAGAAATTAAATTAAAATCATTTACACATAATATTGATTTGGTAATTAATGAAATGCAAGCAAGAAATTATCCAACATTATGTTTAGAATATTACAAAAATAAAAAAAGAGTGTAACTATGCAATCAAAAATTTGGCTTTCATCACCATAAATGAGGGGTGAATTAAAATAGATATAATTAACATTTGTTTCTAATTTTAAGAGCATATTTACTCAAATTTCAAACATTTTTTTCATATACTTAAGATTCTTTTTTAACTATTTATAAACCTTTTAAATTTGAAGAAATAAAAACAAAATATTAATTAAAACTAACTTGCTAAAAATGAGTAAAATATGTATTTTTGGTGCAGGTGGTCATAGTAAAGTTGTTAAAGATGTTGCTTTAAGTCAAAATATAGATATTAAAGCCATTTTTGATGATTACCCCAAGACTAAATACTTGCATAAACCCCCAGTATTTTCATCAGATAAAATTAAAAATTATTTGAATTATGATTTTTTAATATGTGTTGGTAATAATCGTACAAGAAAAGAGATAAGTAAAAGAAATAAAAACTCTTTTACAACACTAATAGATAAGAATTCTTTGATAGGGTCAAATGTATCTATATTAAAAGGTACAGTAATTATGTGAGGAGTAATAATAAATCCTGACACTAAAATAGGCAAACATGCAATTATTAATACTGCAGCTGTTATAGAACACGACTGCTGTATTGCAGATTATGTTCACATATCACCCAATGTAACAATTACGGGTAATGTTTCTATTGGAGAAGGAACCCATATTGGTGCGGGGGCTGTTGTAATTCCAAACCTAAAAATAGGTAAATGGGTAACTGTAGGAGCTGGAGCAGTCATTATTTCAGATATACCAGATTTTGCAGTTGTAGTAGGGAATCCTGGTAAAATAATAAAATATAATAAAGAGTAACTATGCAATCAAAAATTTGGCTTTCATCACCACACATGGGGGGTAATGAATTAAAATACATACAAGAAGCGTTTAACTCTAATTGGATAGCGCCATTAGGACCAAACGTAACCGGTTTTGAAAAAGATTTAAAAACGTTTTTGAATACAGACAAAGAAATTGCGGCACTTTCTTCTGGTACAGCAGCAATTCATTTAGCTCTTATTCTTTCTGGTGTTGTTGCTGGAGACGAAGTAATTTGTCAAAGTATGACTTTTTCAGCTTCGGCAAACCCAATAGCATACCAAGGAGCAATTCCTGTTTTTATAGATAGTGAGAAAGATACTTGGAACATGTGTCCGAACCATTTAGAAGAAGCAATTAAAGATAGAATTATAAAAGGTAAAAAACCAAAAGCAATTATTTTGGTTCATTTGTACGGTATGCCAGCCAAAATGGATGAAATTTTATTAATTGCTAACAAATATGAAATACCATTAATAGAGGATGCGGCCGAAGCTCTAGGTGCTACTTACAAAGGGCGAAATTGCGGAACTTTTGGGCTATTTGCAGCTTTATCATTTAACGGAAATAAAATTATTAC
>CAYWOM010000340.1:0-2833 GCA_964459905.1 uncultured Polaribacter sp.
CTAATGTTGTAGCTGCGCCTACAAGTACATCACCTTTTACAGTAAAAGACAAGCGTTTTCTAATAAAGCCTTTTCAAACACAGTAATAGCTACCGATATAAAAATTATAGGATTGGCTAAAAACTCATACGGAATTCACGAAAACCAAGTTACAGGAACTTCAGAAGACTTTAGTCTAACAATTGCAACCTCTGGTGTAACATCAGAAAAAGTAGAAAAAGTTACAGGTACCGTTACCATTGCAGATGCAGATACTGTAGTTTCTGCAGGAAGAGGTTTAAAAGGACCAGAAAACTGGGGAATGATAGAAGAATTAGCAGCCGTTTTAAATGCAGCAACTGCCTGTTCTAAACCAGTTTCAGATCTAGGATGGCGTCCGCATGCAGAACACGTTGGGCAAACCGGTAAACCTGTTGCATCTAATTTATATATTGCCATTGGTATTTCTGGTGCCATTCAGCATTTAGCAGGTATCAATGCCTCTAAAGTAAAAGTAGTAATTAACACAGATCCAGAAGCACCTTTCTTTAAAGCAGCCGATTATGGTATTGTTGGCGATGCTTTTGAGGTAGTGCCAAAATTAATCGAAAAATTAAAAGCGTTTAAAGCATCGTAATTAAAAGTTAGTGTATTACTAAATTTTAATTTCCTTTAAAATCATCAATCTCGAAAAAAAAGGGAAACTAAAACGTTTGTTTTTTGGGCGTGCCCAAATTATTTGAACATATAATATCTAAAAACCTATTAAAAGCTAAAGTTTTAATAGGTTTTTTTAGTAATAAACAGAAAATCAAATAATTTCGTCAGGCTTTCAGCACTCGCTTTTAATTTTTAGAAAAACAAAAATTAAAGAGCTCAAACAAATGCTTCAATCCTTCACGCGGGCTTTTGTTTCTTTAAAAAAGTAAATTCAGATAAAATAAGCGTTTTCACGCTATAATTTTTAGTAAATTGTGCCCATATAAAGCAGCTTCAAAATATTTAATTAAAAGCTATTTTTATTTTTCGTAGAAAAAGATATGAGTTTAATACAACTAACCATTAAAGGTATTTCATACAGCCAAACCCAAAGTGGAGCCTATGCATTAGTGCTAAGTGAAATTGAAGGCACCAGAACATTGCCTATTATAATTGGTGCTTTCGAGGCACAATCTATTGCTATTGCATTAGAAAAAGAAATTAGACCACCAAGACCACTAACACACGATTTATTTAAGACCTTTTCAGACCGTTTTTTAATCACTGTAAAAGAAGTAATTATTCATAAATTAGTAGACGGAGTTTTCTTTTCTAGCTTAATTTGTAAAAGAGACGGAATCGAAGAAGTTATAGACACTAGAACTTCAGATGCCATTGCAATTGCTATACGTTTTGAAGCACCCATTTATACCTATGAAAACATTTTAGACAAAGCAGGTATATATTTAAAAATAGAAGAAGAACTTTCTATAAAACAAACATTAGGTTCAGAAGATAGTTTAGATCTAGAAAAGCTACAGTCTAAGAAGGAAACATCATTTTCAGACTTGTCTACAAAAGAATTACATCTTCAATTAGACAATGCTGTTGCTAATGAAAACTACGAGCTTGCTGCTAAAATTAGAGACGAAATTAGCAAACGATCTTAATTAATCCTCCATTTATGAAAAAAATATTTACAACAGTTTTTTGTTTATTGTCAATTTCAATTTTTGCTCAAAGTACAGAAACTATAGCGCTTACAAACCAAATACTACCAAGTCAAGGTTTTTCTATAAGTACCTTATGGCGCGGTGTTTTAGGAATGTTTTCTTTATTACTAATTGCGTTTTTATTTAGCGCAAATAGAAAAGCCATCGATTGGAAAAAAGTAGGTGTTGGTTTATTTTTGCAATTAATAATAGCTATTGGAGTTTTAAAAGTTAAATTTATTCAAGTAATTTTCGATTTTATAGGAAGTGTTTTTATTGAAATTTTAACCTACACAAAAGCAGGAAGCGAATTCTTATTTGCAGGTATGGTTGGAGATATGAATACATTTGGTTATATTTTTGCCTTTCAAGTATTGCCAACAATAATTTTCTTTTCGGCTTTAACATCTTTGTTATTTTACCTTGGTGTTATTCAATGGGTTGTAAAAGTTTTAGCAGTTGTATTGTCTAAATTTTTAGGAATATCTGGTATGGAAAGCTTGTCTGTAGCAGGAAATATCTTTTTAGGACAAACAGAAGCACCTCTTTTAATAAAGGCATATTTAGAAAAAATGAATAAATCTGAAATGCTTTTGGTAATGATTGGAGGAATGGCAACCGTTGCAGGTGCCGTTTTAGCAGCTTATATTGGCTTTTTAGGTGGTGGAGATAAAGTTTTAGAGTTAGTCTTTGCTAAGCATTTATTAGCAGCGTCTGTTATGGCAGCGCCTGGTGCAATTGTTATTTCTAAAATTTTATATCCGCAAACAGAAGCAGTAAATACAGATGTTTATGTATCTCAAGAAAAAATAGGGTCTAATATTTTAGACGCTATTGCAAACGGAACAACAGAAGGCTTGCGTTTGGCAGTAAATGTTGGAGCAATGTTATTGGTTTTTGTTGCTTTTATAGCAATGATAAACGGAATTTTAGGTTGGGCAGGAGATATTACAACCTTAAATGATTTGATTGCTGTTAATACTGGTTATGAAAAACTTTCTTTAGAGTTTATTCTGGGCTATATTTTTGCGCCTTTAATGTGGTTAATTGGTGTTGCAACAGAAGATATGGCTTTAATGGGGCAATTATTAGGAATTAAATTAGCGGCTAGTGAATTTGTAGGTTATATACAATTAGCAGAATTAAAAAACGTTGCAAGTGCA
>CAYWOM010000341.1:0-2824 GCA_964459905.1 uncultured Polaribacter sp.
GCCGGCTATTTATTCCTCTAGCTTTTTTCGTTACGAAAAAAGCTAGTTTTTTTTATCTTTATTTCAACTAATTTTAGTAAAAAATAAGCATGCATTTTTTTTCTTATCTTGTGATAAAAATATTAGTGTATGTCTGCAAATATTACCCGCCTATTTGATTTTCCGTATTATCAATTAAAAAACACACCTCAAGAAAGATGTTTTAACTATAAAGTAAACAATCTTTGGAAAAATATTTCTACAGAAGAATACATAAATTTAGCAAATAAAGCAAGTGCTTCTTTATTAAAACTAGATGTAAAAGTAAACGATAAAATTGCAGTAATAACAGAAGGCAACAATCCTAATTGGCATATTTTAGATATTGGAATCCTGCAAATTGGTGCACAAAATGTTCCCTTATACGCAACACTTTCTGAAAAAGATTATGCTTATATTTTAAACCATTCTAATGCAAGCTATTGTTTTGTTTCTAATAATGATTTATACCAAAAAGTTAAAAATATACTTCATAAAACGCAGCTAAAAGGGGTATTCTCTTTAGAAGAAAGTACTACTAATTATAGTTGGAATTCATTTTTAGAACTAGGCACAAAAGAAAATTACCAACAAAAAATTAATGATAAAAAAGAAAGCATACATCCCAAAGATTTGGCAACAATTATTTACACTTCTGGCACAACAGGTACTCCAAAAGGTGTTATGTTAAGCCATAAAAATATTATATTTACCGTTTTTAAAACTTCAGAATCGCTCAATTTAAAAGGCATTAATAAACGTATTATAAGCTATTTACCAATTTGTCATATTTTTGAAAGAACTGCCTCTTATTTTAATCAATATAGAGGAAATGAAATTTATTTTGCGGAAAGTATCGAGAAACTTGGAGACACTATTAGAGAAATTAAACCAGGTCATTTAGCAGTTGTTCCTAGATTGTTAGAAAAAATTTTTGATAAAATAGTAGACAAAGGAAGCGCTTTAACAGGCATAAAAAAACGCCTCTTTTTTTGGGCTTTAGCGTTAGGTGAAAAATATGAACCGTATTACAAAAATGGTTTTTGGTATCATTTTAAACTAAAATTGGCAAATAAACTTATTTTTTCTAAATGGAGAAAAGCTTTAGGCGGAGAATTAAACTTTATGATTTCTGGAAGCGCACCACTACAAGATCGATTAGTTAGGGTTTTTTCTGCAGCAAACATTCCTGTCTATGAAGGTTACGGAATGACAGAATCATCTCCAGCAGGAACTTTAAATGATGTTAGAAATAAAGGCCTAAAAATAGGAACTGTTGGCAAACCTTTAAAAGGTATAACTATTAAAATTGCTGCAGATGGAGAAATTTTAATAAAAGGAAAAAATGTAATGTTAGGCTATTATAAAAACGAAGAATTAACTGCAAAAACCATTATAAATGGTTACTTACATACTGGTGATATTGGTACAATAGATACCGATGGTTTTTTAACCATTACCGATAGAAAAAAAGAAATTTTCAAAACTTCTGGCGGAAAATATATTGCGCCTTCTGCGTTAGAAAGCGAGTTTAAAAAATCGCGTTTTATAGAACAAATTATGGTAATTGGTGAAGCAGAAAAAATGCCCGCTGCACTTATACAATTACATCTAGAATTTGTTTATAAATGGGCGAAAAAGAAAAAATATACTATAAAAAATATAACTTCGGATAAAAAACTAATAAAAAGAATTCAAAAAGAAGTAGATTTTTACAATCAAAAATTTGGAAAATGGGAGCAAATTAAAAAGTTTGAAATTACACCCGATGAATGGACCACGGCAGCAGGGCACTTAACACCAACAATGAAAATGAAAAGAAAAATAATTAAAGAAAAATATAAAAATTTGTGTAAAAAAATATATAATTCTTAAAAAAAAGACATCATATTTTCTATTTGCTAAACTAATGGATTTTACCTATTTTGCATAACCGAAAATAGAACTTATGGCAATAGAAATTACAAGATTATTTGATTTTCCTTATTATCAGTTAGAAACCTATAATTTATCAAAAGCATTTACAGATAAAACAAGTGGTAGTTGGCAAAGTACATCTACACAAGAATATATAGATTTAGCAAATAAAATTAGTAGAGGGCTTATAAAATTAGGCGTACAACCAAATGATAAAATTGCAGTAATTTCATCAACAAATAGAACAGAATGGAATATTTGCGACATTGGTGTTTTACAAACTGGTGCACAAAATGTACCTATTTACCCAACCATTTCTAAAGAAGATTATGAGTATGTTTTAAATCATTCTGAAGCGACTTATTGTTTTGTTTCTGATGCTACTATTTTAGATAAACTAAACCAAATAAAAGGAAATACGCATTTAAAAGAGGTCTTTACTTTTGATAATGTTGTTGGAGAAAAAAACTGGAAAGAAATTTTAGAATTAGGAAAAGACAGTAATACTCAAAACATTGTTGAAGACAGAAAAAACAATGTAAAACCAGAAGATTTAGCAACTATAATATATACTTCTGGTACCACCGGAAGACCAAAAGGGGTTATGTTATCTCATAACAACGTGGTAACAAACGTACTAAGTTCTTTTAAAAGAGTTCCGTTAGATTATGGGAATGATAAAGCCTTAAGTTTCTTACCAATCTGTCATATTTTTGAGAGAATGATCTTGTACCTCTACCAATATTGTGGCGTTTCAGTTTATTTTGCAGAATCCATAGAGAAGCTATCTGAAAATGCACAAGAAATAAAACCAAACGTAATGACAGCTGTGCCGCGTTTGTATGAAAAAATCTATGATAAAATTATTTTAAAAGGAGAAACCTTATCA
>CAYWOM010000342.1:0-2811 GCA_964459905.1 uncultured Polaribacter sp.
ACCAAAAACACTTACTTGTTGTCCGTAATTAGAGGCAGCCATATCATCTAAAGGTTCGTCTATGTTTTTAAAAGAAACAATTGGCGTAACTGGGCCAAATTGTTCTTCATGAAAAACACGCATCTGTTTAGAAACAGGATATAAAACCGATGGAAAAATATAATTTTCTGTTCTATCTCCTCCTTTTTTATTGATAATTTCTGCACCTTTTTCTTTGGCATCATCAATTAATTCTTGAATATAAGCTGGTTTGTTAGGTTCTGGTAAGGGTGTTAATTTAACACCTTCTTCCCAAGGGTTTCCAAATTTTAAAGCATCTACTTTTTCGGCAAAGCGCTTGTTAAATTCTTCAACAATATTTTCATGAACGTACACTATTTTTAATGCTGTACAACGTTGCCCATTAAAAGAGGTTGCACCCGCAACACACTCGCTAATTGCCAAATCTAAATCTGCATCTGCTAAAACAATTGCTGGGTTTTTAGCCTCTAAACCCAACACCAAACGCAACCTGTTTTTCTGCGGATGATTTGCCTGAATAGCATTGGCAGACTTACTGTTTCCAATTAATGCTAACACATCAACTTTACCAGTTTCCATAATGGGTGTTGCCAAGGTTCTTCCTCTTCCATAAATAATATTTACAACGCCAGCAGGAAAACTTTCTTGAAACGCTTCTAATAAAGGAGATAATAATAAAACGCCGTGTTTTGCTGGTTTAAAAATGGTAGTATTTCCCATAATTAAAGCAGGAATTAACAAGGCAAAAGTTTCGTTTAAAGGATAATTATAAGGCCCTAAACACAAAACTACACCTAAAGGGCCACGTCTAATATGTGCATGTACTCCACTGTGTTTTTCAAACTTGGCAGAATCTCTGTCCATTTGTTTGTAATCTTCAATGGTATCGTAGATATAATCAATGGTTCTGTCAAACTCTTTTTCTGAATCAGACAAAGATTTACCAATTTCCCACATTAATAATTTTACAACTTCCTGGCGCTTTGTTTTCATCTTGGTCACAAACTTTTCCATGGCTGCTATTCTCCCTTCAACTTTCATTGTTGGCCATAAACCTTGTCCTTTTCCGTAGGCTTTTACAGCAGCGTTTAAAGCCTCTAATCCTTGTTCTTTACTTAATTGAGGAACGGTACCTAAAAGTGTTGGTTTGTATTTTTCTGTAGATGAAATAGTAGATAAAACATCGACTGTTTCTCCAGACCAATTTTTTAATACACCAGCTACTAAATAGGTTTGTTGATGTAATAAAGCATCTATTTTATATGCATTCGGAATTTCTTTAAAAATGTTCTTCATAGGTTAATTTTTATAGCTATTACAGCTCTATTAAATAAAAGTAATCAATTACTTTTAACAATCAAAATTAGCTAAAAAAATTTCAAAACAGCTAAATTTTGTTCTAAAAAGCATTGCTATTTATACAACGGGTTTAAACCCATTTTTGAATATTAAAATACTTCATAAATTCTATATCAAACAGTACTTATTATCAATAATATTCTGTAAATTATGTTTATGTGGCAGAAGTTGATGTTTCCTTCTATTTATTTTTATATGTGTTATAGTATGCTGTAATAGTGTTTTAAGATGTAATTTTTTTGGTGCGCAGTATTTTTATTTTATAAGGAAACTGCTCTCGTGTTACATTAAAAAGGCTGCGTTAACAAAGTGTTTAAACTTCTTGTATTAGACCAAAAACTGAAACAAATCTGGCTTATCATTTAGGTAATCGCCATAGAAATTGCTGTCTTTCATTCTTTTTATTAACGGTTGTAAATCATCAGAAGATTTTAACTGAAGCCCTACAACTGCTGCTCCGTTTTCTCTATTTGTTTTCTTAGTGTATTCAAAATGAGTAATATCATCATTTACACCTAAAATTTCTGCCACAAATTCTTTTAAAGCGCCTGCTCTTTGTGGAAATTTAATAATAAAATAATGTTTTAAATTGGCATATAACAATGCTCTTTCTTTTATTTCTGCTGTTCTAGTAATATCATTATTACTTCCGCTAACAATACAAACTACATTTTTACCTTTAATTTCTTCAGTAAAAAAATCTAACGCTGCAATACTTAAAGCACCTGCAGGCTCTACTACAATAGCATCTTTGTTATACAAATCTAAAATTGTCTGACACACTTTTCCTTCGGGTACAGTAATCATATCATAAAGGTTTTGCTGACAAATAGCAAAATTTAAATCGCCCACTCTTTTTACCGCAGCTCCATCTATAAAAGAATCTATTTTTTCTAAAGGAGTAATTTTTTTATTTTTTAAAGATGTTAACATTGATGGAGCACCTGCTGGCTCTACACCAATAATTTTTGTTTCTGGAGACAAATATTTAAAAATACTTGATAGGCCAGATGACAAACCTCCGCCTCCAACAGCTACAAATACATAATCTATTTTTTTATCTGTCTGATTTAAAATTTCAAAACCAACCGTTGCTTGTCCTTCAATTACTTTTTGATCGTTAAAAGGATGAATAAAGGTTTTGTTTTTTGCATCGCATTCTAATTTTGCAGCGTTAAAAGCGTCATCAAAAGTATCGCCTTCTATAACTACTTCAATAAAATCTTCGCCAAACATTTTTACTTGTTCTATTTTTTGATTTGGCGTTGGCGATGGCATAAAAATGGTACCTTTTATTTGCAATAATTTACAAGATAATGCAACTCCCTGCGCATGGTTTCCTGCACTTGCACAAACAATTCCACGTTGTTTTTCATCGTCATTTAAAGAAGACATTTTAGATTAAAATTGTATGATATAAAATGTCAATAA
>CAYWOM010000343.1:0-2796 GCA_964459905.1 uncultured Polaribacter sp.
ACATTTACACGATTTAATTAAAGAAGGTATTTTCTAATGGCAGAACAACAACAAGAAATGTCTTTTTTAGGGCATTTAGAAGAATTAAGATGGCACTTGGTAAGAGGTGCATCTGCAATATTTATATTAGCTATTGTCTTTTTTGTGTTTGCAGAAGAAGTATATAACCATTTTTTGCTGGCACATATTCAACCAGATTTTATTACCTACCAAGTATTTTGCGATTTTTTTAATTTATTTGGAATAGACAGTGATTATTGTAATGTTTCATTTGCCGATAAAAAATTACAAAGTATAAAGGTTACTTCTCAATTGATGAACTCTATTTGGTCATCCCTAATTTTAGGAATTATCACAGCTTTTCCTTATCTTTTATGGGAAATATGGCGATTTATTGCACCCGGTTTAACACAAAAAGAAGTAAGCAAATCTAGAGGATTTATTTTTACAGCTTCATTATTGTTTTTTATAGGTGTGCTCTTTAGTTTTTATGTAATTGCACCAATTTCCGTTCATTTTCTATACAACTATCAAATTGCAGATACTATTGTAAACAATTTTACACTACAATCTCACATAGGCCTAATTACCAATATGTTACTTGGGGTTTCTATCTTATTTGAATTACCTGTTCTTATTTATTTTTTAACAAAAATAGGATTAATAACTCCACAATTTTTAATAAAATACAGAAAACACGCATTGGTTGTTGTTCTAATTTTAGCAGCTATTATTACACCACCAGACATTGCTAGTCAGGTAATTGTAGCAATCCCTATTCTTATTTTATATGAAATTGGAATTAAAGTTTCTAAAAGAGTTATTAAAAAACAACAAAAAGAAGCACAGAAAAGTAAGAACGTTTAATTTTTTAGTAATTAAACATATAATTGTACACAATATTTATGAACAAATTAAGATTTATAAATAATGTAATTTCTATTTTTACCAAGTAATACAGAAACTATTAAAGGATTCTATATTTACACATTTTTTACAAAATATGATTTTAAGAGCAGAAAATATTGAAAAAATTTACGGAAGTAGAAAAGTAGTACAAGGAATTTCTTTGGAAGTAAAACAAGGAGAAATCATAGGTCTTTTAGGCCCTAATGGTGCTGGTAAAACAACCTCTTTCTACATGATTGTTGGTATGGTAAAACCAAATGCTGGCAAAATTTTTTTAAATGATGAAGAAATTACGCAAGATGCCATGTACAAACGTGCTCAAAAAGGTATTGGATATCTAGCACAAGAAGCGTCTGTTTTTAGAAAATTGTCAGTAGAAGACAATATAATGTCTGTTTTACAATTTACAGGCTTGTCTAAAAAACAACAAAAAGCAAAACTAGAAGACCTTATAGACGAATTTAATATTGGTCATGTTCGTAAAAACAGAGGCGATTTACTCTCTGGAGGAGAACGTAGAAGAACAGAAATTGCGCGTTGTTTGGCATCCGACCCAAATTTTATTTTGTTAGATGAACCTTTTGCAGGTGTAGACCCTATTGCGGTAGAAGACATACAAAGTATTGTGGCGCATTTAAAAGATAGAAATATTGGTATTTTAATTACAGATCATGATGTACAAGCAACCTTGGCAATTACAGATAAAACCTATTTAATGTACAATGGTAGCATTTTAAAAGAAGGAACTCCAGAAGAATTAGCTGCTGATGAAATGGTTAAAAAAGTATATTTAGGACAAGATTTCGAATTAAAAAAGAAGAAAATATTTCAAAAATAAAATTACAATTATCCTTTTTTAACAATCATAAAAAACCTTTCAAATTTTTAAATTTTTGAAAGGTTTTGTTTTTTATTAAATTTAATTTTCGGCTTTAGTTCTAGTATTTTTCACTAAAGAAAGTAACACATAAAGTATTATAATTAATGGTATAGATAGATATTGTAAGAAAATAATCATAAATAAAGAAGCTATTAAAAACAAATATTTTACGATGTTATTTGTAAAAGAATACTCTTTAAACTTTAATGAAAATAACAAAATTTCTGCATTCATTAAATAAGTTAAGAGTAAGGTTATTGCAATTAAAAAATAATTATTACCAATTAAATTTTGTACAAATTCAATCTCTGAATATTGCATAATTAACGGCAAAGAAATTACAAATAAACTCATTGCTGGCGTTGGTAAACCTATAAAAGAATCAGACTGCCTTGTGTCTATATTAAATTTTGCCAGCCTATAACAGGCACCTAAAGTTAGTAATAAGCCTAAAAGAGAAAATAAATTTATATGAAAACCCGTAAAGTAAGTTTCGAAATCACTTTGTTCTCCAAAATATGTTATTCCGTTTCCTTCAGCAAGCAAATTAAACATTATAATTCCGGGAACAACGCCACTGGTAACCATATCCGCTAAAGAATCTAATTGTTTTCCTAATTCTCCAGATACTTTTAACAAACGCGCTACAAATCCGTCTAAAAAATCGAATAAAATACCAATAACAACAAATACTCCAGCAGATAAAAAATCACCTTTAACTGCAAAAATTGTTGCAAGCGTACCACAAAATAAATTACCCAATGTTAATAAATTAGGAATGTGTTTTTTAATTGTCATTTTTATGTTCATTTTAAGCGAAAGTAAGAAATACAATTTTGGTAGTTTTCTAAATCCTTAAAAATTTCTCATATTTGTAGTAATACAAAAAAACATGCCAGTACTTACATCTAACTTCACTCCCACCTTACCGTTTAAAAATAGCCATTTTAACACTATGTTTTCATAATTATAATTGTCTAATAAATGCTCTACTACAAAAGCTACAT
>CAYWOM010000344.1:0-2782 GCA_964459905.1 uncultured Polaribacter sp.
CTTTCTATAAAATTTTTATCGCACAACTTGTCCATTAAACGCGTGGCATTTGGCGCTCTTTCTATCATTCTATCTTTTACAATTTGTACCTTTATTCTGTCTTTTGCGCCACGTAAAATTCGTAAAATATTATACTGTTGTGGTGATATTCCGTATGGTTTAAAGAAATCGTTTTCTTTGCTACTTAACCAATTTGCGGTGTATTTTATATTGATTAAAGCCTTTACTTTATCACTTTTAAATTTTGAGTTGATGTCTTTAGCAATGTCTCCCATATTCAGTATTCAGTATTCAGTATTCAGTATTCAGTATTCAAAAAAATAGAAATATGTAGCTCATAATTACTATTGATACTTGTTTTTTTCTCTTTTTTTTTAATCTCTAGGCTAAAAAAATTAAGCTCTTAACCCTAAATCTTGCATAATTTTATTAAACTCTTCTGTTGTTGGTGTTAAAAACACTTTATCGTCTACAAACAAAGTAGGGTATTTTACAACGCCGTTATAAAGTTCTTTACTATGCTCTTTAGCATAAACATCTTTAGAAATATCTTTATAAACATAGGGTTCATCTGTAGAATTAAGAAAATTTTTAAAAGCTACAGTATATGCATGTCCTTGTTTACCGTATAACGTAATTTTCATATTTATTGATTTACAAAGTTTTCAAAATCAGTTACTTTTTCAATTAATGATGCGAATAATTGTGCATCAACAATTTTTTCGTCTTTAAAATTATCATAAAAGCTAGGTAGTGAAAAACTAACCAATTCTTTTGCGCCCATTCTAGAAAATTTTTCAACTCCGGCATCTAAAACAGACTTTCCTCCTCTTCCTCCTGGTGAAGTTGCCATTAACAATAATGGTTTGTCTCTAAAAACTTTTGCGTTAATTCTTGAGCTCCAATCATATATGTTTTTAAAAGATGCCGCATAAGAACCATTGTGCTCTGCCAAAGACAAAATGAAACCATCTTGTTCATCTAGAATTTTTGAGAATTTTTGTGCGTTTTCTGGAAAACCGTTCTTCTTCTCTTCATCTTCACTATAAATTGGCATCTCAAAATCTCTTAAATCTAAAACATTAAAGGTTGTATTTTTTAAATTTTTTGCTGCAAATGTTGCTAATTTTTTATTGATGGATGTTGAACTTGTTGTTCCTGCAAATGCTATTATTTTTTTCATCTTCTTTACTATTTATTAAATAAAACTAATATGAAACTCTAATTAAAGTAATATGCTTAATTCTAATACAAAGTTACAATAAATATTTTTATTTACCAAGGAAAATACTTCTATGGAATTAATTGTAAATGTAGTTTTATTTAATTTGGAGATTAACAAATTTAAGTATTAAAAAGCCGCATACAATCATAGTAAAAAAAATATTTAGCCACATCAGATCTGTGAAATCATAGGGAGCTTAATTATAAGGCAAATAAATTTTCTATTAATTATTTACTTCAAATTGCTAGCAAATAAGATTAGCCCTGATTGAAACGACATCCTTTTTATAACTTATTTGAAAAGCAATATATTTTCTATACTGAAATTGCTACACTGCAAAGAAAAAGTAACTCGGCAATGAAAACAATAAAAAGATATAGTGTAAAGCAGGAAATAGCTTCAAAAAAAATTAATTATTATTTTTAATAGCGTCTATTTGTTTCTGAAGCCGTTCTATTTCTTTACGATCTTTTACCTCTTTAGAAATTAATTTTATAGAGTCTAAAATTTGTTGATTGGTTTCTAAAATAGTTTTTTCGTTTTCGAAATAAATATTGATGTTTTCACTAGATCGCCAAGCTTCATTTAATTGTTTGTAAACTTCCTCATTCCAAGTACTTGGTTTTTTTGCATTAATCCAAACTACATCTCTATACTCGCTATCTACCAAGGCTAAATCTGGTGTTGCAGAGCCGTCGAATTGTTCTGGATTATCATGACTAATTGTAGATACTGTTCCTAGAAAAAACATGCGTTTTCTGCCAGCAATATTTTTAATATATGGTCTAAATTCTACAGGTGTATTTGCGTTCCAATCGTATTCTTTTTTAGATTCTTTTACTTTTAAAGGCATTGCAGAAACACCCGCATAGCCTTGTTTTTTTGATGCATGATCGTAATAGTACATGGTATCTGTGCCATCTGCAGGAATAAAAACACTGTAACTTAAACTGGTTCTTTCTGCGCCAACTGGCTCTAAACCAAACCAGTGGTATAAACCACTAAATGCGCCTGTTTTGGTATCTGAGAAGTCGAAATCTGTTACATAAGGTTGTGCATTTTGGTCTTTTGGCGCTGTAGGAATTTTTACGGCACTTTTCATATTCCAAGGTAACGGATCTGAAAATCCGCCTAAAAATTTCAAAGATTCTGCTTGTAAACGAGATACTTTTTCTGCTAAAGTGTTTTGTTTTGTTAAATATTGGAAATTTTTCATCTTTTGTGGTGAAATATAGGTTCCTTTTCCAATTAGAATTCTTTCTATATAATCGCTAAAATTGTGCTCACCATTTTCTATAACCATTACTCCACCAAAAGTAGGATATGGAAAAAAGAAGCCTTTCCATTTAATTAAACTTACCACTTGCACCCATGCGCCTTTATCGTTTTTCATATAATAGGTATCACTGGGCTGGTAATTAAACAGCATCCAAGGATTTAACCGCTGCACAACTGCATTATAGGTGTTTCTACTAAATTTTAAAGATTCGCCAATAGAAAATGTAACCGGAATTCTATTTTCACTAGAAAAACGCGGAAAAGGCGTTGTACTTGATA
>CAYWOM010000345.1:0-2771 GCA_964459905.1 uncultured Polaribacter sp.
TTACACTGATTTAACAATAACAATGTACCCATAATATTTGTCTGAGCAAACTCTAGTGGGTTTGTTATTGATCTATCTACGTGAGATTCTGCAGCTATATGAATTACTGCATCAATATTATTTTCTTCAAAAACTTCTTTAATTTTTGAAGCGTTACAGATATCTACTTTAACAAACTTATAATTAGGGTAATTTTCTATTTCTTTTAAATTTTCTAAGTTCCCGGCATAGGTTAATGAATCTAAATTTATGATATTATAGTTTGGATACTTCTTAACAAACAACCGCACTACATGAGACCCAATAAACCCTGCTCCTCCAGTAATTAAAATATTCTTTTTCATAATTTTTTATTTTATTCCACAGAAATCTAACACAACTTTATTACCAAGGTCTAAATTTTTAAACTCTTTATGAGCAACTAAGAGCACAATAATATCGGCTTTTTCAATAGCTTCTGCATAATTTGTTAATTTAAATACATTGTGTTCTTCTATATTTGGTTCAACTATAAAATACTCTCCATTATTATCGTTTTGTAGTACTTTGTTTACAATGTACTTTGCTGGAGATTCTCTTAAATCATCAATATTTGGTT
The DNA here is from genome assembly GCA_964459905.1 of uncultured Polaribacter sp. GTDB lineage: Bacteria > Bacteroidota > Bacteroidia > Flavobacteriales > Flavobacteriaceae > Polaribacter. The sequence goes on from CAYWOM010000345.1 coordinate 599, forward strand.
TAAACGCTAGTCCCATTAAGGCAATACTTGGTTTTTTGCCATGCGCTAATTCGAACTTCAATTTTTCTGTTTGAATTTTTTCTGCACACCAAAAAGATTTGTAATTATTTACTTCTCTAGCAGTACCAATAATTTTAGATTCCATTGGGTAGTCTGAAACTATAAAATACGGATCTACGGCAATACAATGACCTCCAACACCACAACCTGGTTGTAAGATATTAACTCTTGGATGTTTGTTTGCTAAAGCTATTAAATCCCAAACATTAATATCTGCTTTGTCACAAATTAATGAAAGTTCGTTAGCAAAAGCTATTTGTACGTCTCTAGAAGAATTTTCTGTTAGCTTACACATTTCTGCTGTTCTAGCGTTTGTAGCGTGTAATTCTCCTTTTACAAATTGTCTATAAAAAGAAGTGGCTTTTTGGGTTGATTTCTCATCAACACCACCTATAACTCTGTCATTATGCACTAACTCGTGCATTACATTACCTGGCAATACTCTTTCTGGGCAATATGCTATATTAAGCTTTCCTTTTAACTCTGGTCTTTCTGCATAAATTACATGCATCATTTTTTCAGTGGTTCCAATAGGTGAAGTAGATTCTATTATATATAAATCGTCTTCTTTTAGGAAAGGAATAATATTTTTTGTTGCTGCTTCTACATAAGAAATATCGGGTTCATGATTTCCTTTAAAGGGCGTTGGAACAACTATTAAATAAGTATCTGCTTCTACTGGTTTTATGTCGGCTTTTAAAAAACCTTTTTTTACAGCTTCTTCTACTGCTATGTCTAAACTTGGCTCTACAATATGTATTTTACCCTTATTTATTGTATTAACCACTTCTTGATTAATATCTACTCCATGTACTTGAATTCCGTTTTGTGCAATTAATGCAGATGTTGGCAATCCAATATATCCTAAACCTATGGTAACAACTTTTACTTTACTCATTCTTTTATAATTTTGAAATAAACTCAATAATTCTTTTACAAGCTTTACCATCTCCGTAAGGGTTGTGCAAAGAACTCATTGATTTGTATTTATCTGAATTGTCTAATAACTCTTGCGTTTCTGTTATAATTTTATTAGTATTTGTACCTACTAAAATAACAGTACCTGCATCTACTGCTTCTGGTCTTTCTGTAGTATCTCTCATAACCAATACTGGTTTTCCTAAACTTGGTGCTTCTTCTTGCACGCCGCCACTATCTGTTATAATTAAATAAGACTTATTCATTAACCAAACAAATGATGGATATGATAATGGTTTTACTAAATGAATATTAGAAATTTTTCCTAAAAGTTCATTTACTGGTTTTAAAACATTAGGATTTAAATGAACCGGATATATAATTTCTACATCTTGATTTTTAAGCGCTATTTCTTTTAAAGCTGCACAAATATTTATAAACCCCTGCCCATGATTCTCTCTTCTATGACCGGTAACTAGTATAATTTTTTTATTGAAATCTACTTGTTTTTTTAATTCAATAACATCTAAATTTTCTAAATTTTCTACTCTACTAGAACTTTCTAATAATGCGTCTATAACAGTATTTCCTGTTATTAAAACTGCATCTTTTGATACATTTTCATTTAGTAAATTTTCTTCAGATTTTGTTGTTGGCGCAAAATGATAACTTGAACCCTGCCTGTTACTTGCCTGTTCATTTCTTCTGGAAACGGAGATAACATATTGTTGGTTCTTAAACCCGCTTCTACATGACAAACCTTTGCTCCTGAATAAAACCCAGCAATACTGGCAGACATTGTTGTTGTTGTATCTCCATGAACATACACAAAATCTGGCTTAAAAGACTCTAGTATTGGCTTTAAGCCAGCAATTACTTCGCCTGTTAAATTATAAAGGTTCTGATTCGGTTTCATTAAACTTAAATCATAATCTGGTGTAATATCAAAGAAATTTAAAACTTGGTCTAACATTTCTCTATGTTGCCCAGTTACACAAACCTTTGTTTCAAATCTATTATCTGCCAAAAATTGATTTACTAGAGGTGCCATTTTTATTGCTTCTGGCCTAGTACCAAAAATAATTAAATTCTTCTTTTTCATTTTTTTTATATTACATTAAATTGTTTTGTAAAATACAAATTAAATAACAGCTTGGGAGCTTAGATTTTTCTTACATTTATTTACTTGGTTAAC
>CAYWOM010000346.1:0-2758 GCA_964459905.1 uncultured Polaribacter sp.
CTTTTAAAAAAAATAAGGCTTCGGTTTGCGCTTCTTTACCTATTACACTGCAAAAATAATTGGCAATAACCATTGGCGATTTCCCTGCATAACTTTTAGGAAAAGGTGCAATTTTTTCTCCAAATAACTCTAAAAAAGCAGAAGACCAAGCTGAATTATGGCTTTCAGCACTATCTACAACAACACCGTCAAAATCAAATAGTACTCCTTTTGGCAACATATATTATATTTTTTTTTCGTTAAATAATTCAGCTAAATACGGATTTAAAAATTTATTTGTTGGGTCCATTTTTTTTCTTAAAACTTTAAAATCTTCCCATTTATCGTAGATTTTAGATAGTTCTGCATCTTTTGCAGTAAAACGTTTTCCCCAATGTGGTTTGCCTCCATATTTTAAAAAAATGGTTTCTATGGTTTTAAAAGCTTCATAAGTATCTGCAGTTGCTGCGTTTCTAGAAACACAGCCCATGGTAACAGTATCTTCATTATAAGCATAACTTAACCAAGATTTGTCTTTGTATACAAAACGAACATCCATCGGAATATGAATAAATGATTTGTTACTCCATTTATTAATCTCCGTTTTTAGTTCTTTAAAAACCATTGGAAATTTGTCTAAACTAATAGTCCATTCTGCCAATTCTAAGGTAGAACCTCTAGATTTTGTAACAGTTGCTTGGTATAATGAGCCTTTGTACTCTTTTTTTGAACTAAAAAAACCTTTGTATAAAAGTTTATTTGCAATAGCGGTAATCCAAGGAAATACCTGCGAATATTTATACAATATTTTTGATGCTTTTCTTCTATGTTTTAAATAGTCGGGACCTAAATCTTGTGTAATTGTTGTTTTTGGGTCTATTTTATCGCCAGTAATTACATAGCCTTTGTCTGTATGTGGCAGCCATAAAATTCTTAAAAAATCGTGTTTTTTTAGTCGTTCTTTAATTTTTGGCAACCATTCAGTATCGCTCTCTGGACCTTCTTTTACATGTAGGGTGTAAATTGGTTCGCATTTAAATGTAATTGTAGACATTATACCAAGTGCGCCTAAAGAAACTTTAACAGCATTCATTAATTCTTCGCCAGCCTTAATTTCTTGCACCGATCCATTTGCTAAAACCAAGGTGCAATTTGTCATGTATTCACACAATAATTTACCACTTGTACCGTGGGTTCCAGTTGCTAAAGCGCCACCTATTGTAATGGTATTAATGTCTGGTAAACAAGGAATACACCAACCTTTTACTTCAATAGCTTCTAATAAATCGCCTAAAATTACACCAGATTGAACAGTAACTGTATGTTCTGCATCATTATAAGATAAAATTTTGTTGTAAGAAGTTATGTCTATTAAAGTTTCTAAACCAGCAGCAATATCTGCAGATGATTGCTTGGTACCAAAAAAACGAATTTTATCTGTTTGTGCAATAACTTCTTGCAATTCCTTTTCGGTAGTAATTTTGTAAAGAGATTTGTATTTATAGGTTAGATTTTCGTTCCAACTTGTCCAAATACCGTTTTTTTTTAGTTCCATTAATTTTCTTAAAATATTTTGCAAAAATAAGGCTCAAAATACTTTTAATACAACGCTTTTCGATTTATTGTTTATTAAGAATCAATTTAATTTAAAGTTAATTTGCTGGCTTTCTAAAATAGTCAACAACTCATTAGAAACTTTAATTTTTGTATTTCTACTGGGTAAACTCACTTCAATTTTCTCTTTAGCATCCCAAACGGTAAAATTTAGCCCCTGTTTTCCGGGATTGTTTTTTAGAATAGTTTCTAAATTTAAAATGGTGTTTTCTTTAATTTCTTTTAACTGAATTTTAATGGTAATTTTTTTACACAGTTCATCCATAATGTCGTGCAACAATTTCATTTCTGTAAATTTTAACCTCGGTTCACCAATAACTCCAGTATTTTTATTCATCCAACCTGCCTGAATAGTAGAACGCACAAACAAGAAAGAATTTGGCACTAAAAAGTGTTTCATTTTTAAATATTCTTCACCAAAAATCCTGAATTCGTGACTATCGCCATAATCTTCAATAGTAAACATTGCCCAACCTTTTCCAGCTTTCGAAACTCTGTGTTGCACATCTGTAATAATTCCTGCAAAAGACAAATTCATGTTTATGTATTTTGATAAATCATCTTTAAAATGTTTTAAAGTTGCGTTGCAAAAAATCATTTCGTTCTTAAAATCATCTAAAGGATGCGCAGAAATGTAAATTCCGATGACTTCTTTTTCTTGCGATAATAATTCCATATTTCCCCAAGTTTCACATTCAGGAATATCGGGTTCTGGAAACTGAACAGTAGAGGCTTCGCCAAACATAGAAACTTGCGCAGAGTTTTCGTTTTCCTGGTATTTACTTCCAAATTTCATAGAACGTTCTAAAAATGTGAGTCCTTTTTCATCCACTGCAAAATATTGTGCTCTGTGTGTGTCTTCAAAAGAATCAAAAGCTCCTGCTTTTATCAAACTATCAAACGATTTTTTATTGGCAGCACGTAAATCTACACGTTTTGCCAAATCAAAAATAGATGTGAAATTTCCGTTTTCTGTACGTTCTTTAATAATGGCTCTTACTGCGGATTCGCCAACACCTTTCACTGCAGCCATTCCAAAACGAACTGCACCTTCATTATTTACAGAAAATTTTAAGAAAGATTCATTTAAATCGGGCCCTAAAACAGCCAATCCCATTCGTTTACATTCTTCCATAAAGAAAGAAACCGCTTTAATATCTTTCAT
>CAYWOM010000347.1:0-2751 GCA_964459905.1 uncultured Polaribacter sp.
ACACCTTTAAAGGTTGGCAAGAAAAAGGTTTTACAGTTAAAAAAGGTTCTAAATCTTTTTTTATATGGAGTAAACCAAGAAAAGCCGATAAAAGCAAAAAAGAAGAAAACGCACAAAAAGAAGAAAAAAACCAATATAAATTTTTTGGTATCGCTTACCTTTTTTCTAATAGTCAAGTCGAAGCAACAGAAAAAAAGACATCTGAAAAATTAACAGTTACTTTAAATTCTTAATTATATGTTTGATAAAGAATTTTACCCTACACCACCCCATTTAATAGAACAACTTCTAAAACCGTTTCAAACGGTTTTAGAAGAGGATAAACGGTTTACTAGCTATCTTGGTAAATATAGAATTCAAGGTTCTATATTAGAACCAAGCGCAGGAAAAGGAGATATTTTAGACTATATAAAAGAGCATACAAATAATAATAATGAAACTTTTGCAATAGAAAAAAATGTTGAATTACAGCAGGTTTTAAGATCTAAAAAATACCAGGTAATTGAAAGCGATTTTTTAAATTATGATGAAGAGGAATTTTTTGATTTTATCATTATGAATCCCCCTTTTAGTAATGGCGATGAACACCTTTTAAAAGCGATTGAAATTGCACAAAAAACTAAAATAGCCTGTATTTTAAATGCACAAACTATTAAAAATCCTAATACAAAAAAAAGAAAAAAACTACTTTCTATTATAGAAGAATTTGGAACTTATGAATTTGTACAAAATGGTTTTTCTGATGCCCAACGTAAAACAGATGTAGAAGTAGTTTTAATCTGGTTAGATATCAAAAAAGAAAATACTCGTTTTGATTTTGATTTTGTTTCAATGGATGAAATCAAAGTAGATTTCGATTTTGATATTCATAATAATTCAGTCGCTAAAGCTGATATGATTGGAAATTTAAAATTAAGATACGCAGAAGTGCAAAAAGCATACGAAGAGAAACTAAAAGCAGACCAAAAATATAAATATTATTTAGATGCTTTTTTAGGTGGTGAAGGGTACAGTATAAAGGGAGATATCGAAAAGAAAAGCGGAAACCCTCAACAAAAATATAGTTATCTTTCTAGAGTGTTAAAACGTTTTATGTGGAAAAGTACTATTTCTAAACTAGGAATAAAAAAATATATGTCCTCTAATGTTTTGAAAAATTTTAATCAATTTATTTCGGAACAGTCAAACATGGCATTTAATAAAGAAAATGTTTTTAGTTTTTTTGACTTTATAATGAATAATAGAATTACTATTATTGAAAAAGCTATTGTAGAAGTTTTTGAAGATATAACCTCCAGAGGTTACGAAGAAAATAGAATGTTTGTTGAAACTTGGAAAACAAACAACGCTTATAAAGTAAATAGAAAAATTATTGCTCCTGCTTATGTAAAATATGGTTCTTATATGTGTAGTTCTTCTTTGAAAGAATACGGAGATAAATTTTCTTTAGGGTACAACTCCTGGAGCAATTCTAAATTATCTGATTTAGATAAAGTTTTACAATACATTTCGGGTAAAAAGGATAGTGAAGTTTGCACCATAAAAGAAGCTATAGAAAAACAATTTGATGTAATTGGTAAGATTAGAACAGGCGATAAATTTAATAGCAATACGCAAAGCACTTTCTTTGATATTAAATTTTATAAAAAAGGTACAATTCATTTAAAATTTAGAGACGAAAAACTTTGGAAAGAATTTAATTATCGTGCTTGTGATGGTAAAAATTGGCTTCCTAACAACGAAAAAAAGGATTGGAAAGAACCAACAACAAAAAAAGAAAAGACCCCTACTCCAACTCCTAAAAATAAAGAAAGTAAACCTAAAAAGGTTCGCAAATTAAATTCTGAATTTTCGCAACAACTCCTAGAGTTGTTTGGATAACGAACATAAAAAAAACCATTACTTTAAAAAAGTAATGGCTTTTTTTAATACTATCCTAATCGCCAAAAAAGAATAATCTTAAAACAAAATTAAGCATTTTATTTTGATTTTTTCTTTTTTGTTCGTTCCTATTTTTTTCTTAAATACATTACGTATTTTATATATATTATGTATATTTGTTTTTTAACCAATTCTTAATTTTAATAATTATGAGTATAATCGCCATTATGAATGAAAAAGGTGGAGTAGGAAAAACTACTTCCGCTATTAATCTTGCCTATCAAGCTTCGCTTTTAGGAAAAACTTTAATTTTAGATTGTGATCCACAAAGTAATTTATCACTTGCTTTTGATTTAGAAGATAAATCTCCAAATATTTACGACCTTTTTTTAAAGAAAAAAGTAACCCCTTTTGAAGTTAGAAAAAATTTATTTGTCATTCCATCAACTGATAATTTTTTTGGTGCGGACTTAATTATTCAAAATGAACTTTCCAGAGAAAGTATTTTGAAAAAACAACTTGATAAATATAAAAATGATTATGATCATATTTTTATAGATTGCCCACCTAGTTTTAATCTTATTACTATTAATGCTTTAACGTGTGCAGATTTTGTCTTAATTCCAATTAAATCTTCTTCTTTCTCTATTTCTGGTGTTGAAAAAATGATTAAACGTGTCTTAGATGTTAAAGATTCTGTTAATACAGAATTACAAATATTAGGATTGCTGCTAACTCATTTTAATGAGCGCCTAAACCTTACAAGTGCTATTCTTGAAGAAATAGAAAAAAAAGGTTGGAGTTCTGCTCTTTTTAAAACTAAAATAAGATTAAATACTGCTATTGGGGATTCTCAATTGAAGAAGAAAA
>CAYWOM010000348.1:0-2733 GCA_964459905.1 uncultured Polaribacter sp.
TCAAAAAAGAAGGTAACGCCCTTAAAATTTTAAGATAATAAATCGTCGTTAGAAGATTCTTTTTTTGGTGCTGCAGCCTTATCATTATTAGAGGGTGCATTTGCAGCTGCCTTGTAATAGTCTTCGAAAATTTCTTTCATATCGATGCCATACCTGTCTGCAAAGTTCTTTTGAATATCGGTATCTTTTTTGCGAATTTCATGCAAAGCCTCTGCATACGTGCTATAAACTCCTTGCATTACTTTTTCGTGAACCGGAATATTGCCCATCATTTCTTGGCGCGCTCTTGCACTTGCAGAATGCATAGACGCTAAAGTTTCGCCAATATGTTCATCTGTTTTTACTCCTAAATGTTCTAAAATTGCTGCAAATTCTTGGTCTGTTCTTGCCTTTAATGCCACTACGTAACCGTCGTAATATTTTAATCTTTCTTCGGTATCGCTCTTTAATTTGGCTCTGTGGGTTTGTAAATTAGAACGTAAAGAGGTAAGTACTTTAATGGTTAAATTGTGCTTGTGCACAAAACTATCTTTACTAGCTGCTAAGGTTGTGTAGGCATTTTTTAACCCTTCTAATTCTTCTACTTTTTGCTCTAAAGTTGTCATTTTACCAATTGCTTCTGAATAGGCGGTAGATTGCTTGTCTGTAATTTCATCTAATTCTTGACGAGATTGTTTTAACAAGGCATATTTTTCTTCTAACTTATCTTCTACTTCTTTCTTTTTCTCTAATGCCTTGGTATGGTTTTTAGAGGCTTCTACAATGGCAGTTTTTAACTTTTCTTCTACTTCTTTTATTTCTACTTCTCTGTTTTTTAAACGGGTAACTGCTGCTTGAGATTTATAAGAAAGCTCGCTTAATAAGGTTTGAATATCTGCACTTTCTATACGTTGCTGAAACAATGCTTTTGCTTTATTGTCTGCGCCTGCTCTTGTTTTTTCTGCAACTGCAAATTCTGCTTGTTCTTTTTTTATCTTGCTTTTTCTGCCCCAAAGATTGTTCCACCAAGTATCAGATTTGTTTTGAGCATCTTCCAATTCTATTCTGGCTCTTTCTAATGCTTTTTGCGCATCGTCTATTACTTTTTGTTCAGAGAGGTTTAATGATGAAAACTTCTCGAACATAATACCAACCTCGTCTTGATAGTCTGTTAGGTCTTTAATAGCATCTAATAAAGACGTTCTGTCTTTTTCTGCCATATCTACAACATCATCTAAAGTAGCGTTTAGTATTTTTTGACGCCTTTCTGGGTCTTCTTCTTGAGACAATTTAGATTTCATGGTATCTATTGCCTTGCCCCAGTTTACGGTTACTTTTTTAGCTTTTTGGTTTGAATTGGTTTCTAATAAGTCAAAATCATCAGACATTTTTTATGTTTTTTTAAGTTGAATTTCTTTTTAAGAGATAGCAATTTCGTTAAAATTTTTTAAATAAAACATAAATCACTTTAAATATATGTAGCTATTAAAAGCTATATGTTACAAAATTGAGTACTAATTTTTAAAAATAGATAGTTCTTCTAAACACTTTTTTAATGTAAAATTAATTTGAACACGTAAAATTAATTTGAACATGTAAAATTAAGTATTACTTGGGTTTCATAATCAAAACCATCTATAAAAAAAGAAGAAACACTTCTTTATAGTTACTTATTAAACAACAAGAATTGCACTACCTAAAAAAATAAATAGAAATAGTTTTTTTGTTTTTTAAAGATTCAAAACTTACTTGTACCAAATTTAATAATCATCATTTGTAAAACTAAGCTACAGTAAAAATACACCAATTTATATTAAAAAAACAGTTATACAAAAATATCAAATCTGTGTATTTACCAACACAATCACTTAATTGATAAAAACACCACTTAATTAAATTAAATTACCATTTATTTGTATTTGTTAATATTTTACTTTTACTTTGCCTACCAGTTATACCAAGAATATAAAAATAGTATGCATGTATTTATTTCGCATTTACATTTTTTAAATTAAAAGACTAAAAAATGGTGTTTACAAAAAACTTTAGATTCGAAAAATACTTGTAAAATATATTTAAATAACCAATATTAATTACAAACAAAATATCACTTAACTAAAACCCTATGAAAAAAAAACCTCTAAATCTACAACACCAATTGTTATTAACTAAACATTAAATCTTAAACCCTGTAGAAATCGTTTCCACAAACGATAATACCCCCAAATAACATGAAACTTACTTTATCCCTAAGACTAGAACATAAATCGCGTATAGCGTTCTTTATTTTAAAGCACTAAAATAAAGAACGCTATACGCGATTATTTTTTTGTTTTACACAATTGTACAAATTAGCAGAATTCATAAATAGTTGAAAATTAATTCTAACATAAATTCAAAAAATTAAGTAGTAATTTTTTAAATAAATAACAAAAAGTAATATTAATTAAATAAAACAAAAATCATGAAAAAAACAAAAACTCTTAAAAATTTAGTACTTGCTGTAGCAATTTCATGCGCAGCCAATTTTACAGCCTTTGCCCAAGTGGGTATCGGTACAACAAGCCCTAATGCTAGTTCTGTTTTAGATCTAGACGCTACAGACAAAGGTTTATTATTGCCTAGAGTAGCATTGTCAGCTACTACCAGTCCTTCACCTTTAGCAGCTAATGTTGCAGGTATGGTGGTTTACAATACAACTGATGCTGGCGACGTAACCCCAGGGTTTTACTTTAATACAGGTACGGGTTGGAC
>CAYWOM010000349.1:0-2720 GCA_964459905.1 uncultured Polaribacter sp.
AGAATTTAGTAAATCATCAGTAATAGTCTTATAATGACTTGAACGAATATCTTCCAAAGAAGTTCCTTTGTTTTTAAAATAAGTCTTTAAATCTATCTTAAAATCTGTTTTAACCTCTGTTGTTTGTCTATTTGTTTCCAATTGAACCAACATTATAAAATCTTGTTGAGTTGGTGTTAAATCATAATGTGCATCTACAAATCGAACAGGCTGTAATACTTTTAATTTTGACATAATTTTATTTTAAAAATAACTGATTTTATAACAAGTGAAATGTACAAAAAGTATATTATATACACAAAGTATTTAATGTATTTTATAGTAAGTTTTTGGCATGTGTATTTGAGTTTTCAAATACCATGACAAAAAATAGAGAAGCAAAAAAAAAAAAAGTCAGCGAAGCGTTCCATTAAAAAAAATATACATCTTATATATAAAATACAAGATGTATATAATCATTATTAAAAAACCTAATATTCAGAAGTAAGTAAAAGAGTTTTATTTAGAAAAAAAAGTTCAATTGCAGGCTTTCCATCATTATTAAATAAGGGAAAATCTGTAGTAGTATATTCTTGTTTAAAAATATCATTACCGTTTCCATCATCATAAATGATATGGCAAAAATTTTCATTTTCTTTTTTAAAAAGACTGATACTAATAAAATCTAATTTGGTTTCGAGTTTTTCGCATACGCTTAAAACATCTGTTAAAAACCAGTAAGCGTTACATTTTGTGGCAACGTACTTTAAACCCTCTGTATATTTTAAAGTAGGGAAGAGCATTTGTTTGTAAAATTGCTCACTACCTGTAAAACGTTTTAAATTTTCAATTATTTGAGAAGTTTCTCTATTCATTATTTTTATATTTGGCGATTAATAAAATATTAAAAAAAGAGGGCGGTTCTAACACCCTCTTAAAAATAAAAACTAGATAATTATTTAGTTTCGTCTGTGCTTTCTTGCTTTGGTTTCTTATCTAACAATAAAAATTCATTACAAACAACTTCTGTGGTATATCTTTTTTCACCCTCTTTAGTTTCATAACTTCTATGTGTTAATTTACCTGTAAGAAGAACTTCACTACCTTTTTGTAATAAGGTTTCTATTAATTCAGCAGTTTTATTCCAAGCAATAACATTATGCCATTGAGTATCGGTAATTTTTTCCCCTGCTGCATTTTTATATGTTTCATTTGTAGCCAATGAAAACTTTGCTACAGATTTACCACTTTCTAATTTTGTGATTTCTGGATTATCTCCTAAATTTCCAATTAATTGTACTTTGTTTTTTAAATTATTCATAATATCTAGTTTTAAATAAAGTAACATTGTTGTTACCTACTGCAATATACAACATATACTTCATATACACAAAGTATTTAATACTTTTTATCATTTATTTACTTAAAATATAGCGTTTTACAAATTTGTAATGTAAAGGAAAATTTAATCAGAAGCTCCTACCCTAATAGTTCCTATATGCGATATCATCGCCCCTGCCGACATGCAAAAAACTACTTGTACTTTTTCTCATGGTTGAAATTTTCGACTAAAAGGAGGAATAAAAAAATTTCTTTTTCAGAAATTATTTTAAAAATTATAAGCTTGACAAAAAAAGGAAAAGTTAGTTTTGCTGCCGACAGGAAAGGTTGAGTATATAGATTAGAAGTATTACTAAAAGTTTTGTTTATTTTTATTGAAAACTTTTTTGGTGTTCCCAAAAAAGACGTTTGGCCTTTTTTGTAAAAAAAGCAAACGATACGAAGTATTAAAAGCAAAAAATTAACAGTTCCGTTTTTGTTTCTTATTTAAAAGAAATAACAGTCTGCGAAACAATTCTTAAAAACTTATAAAAGCCACTGTTATGTGAGATTTTTTTTAAGCCATACCTAAAGAGTATTCGAAATATACAAAATACATTAAGTATATAAGGTATTTATACGCTTGATTGACTTGGAATCCTTTTTTTTAAAACCTTAGAAAAACTTAAAATAAAAGAACGACCAAAGAAGTTCCTTTTTTTTTATTAGTTTTTTTTTGGTTTTAGACAAAAGATGTAGAGGAAAGCGAGAAGAAGTCCTAATTATTATTATAGAAATTAAGAATCACATTTTTAAGTTTTTCAAACAATATATTCAGATCAAGCCTATTATTTTTAACAAGTGTCATAGTATCAGAAATTTCAAGAATTTCACATAAAAAGGAATTATTTTTATCTTTAAGCCATAGAAAATAAATATGAAAGTGCAAGTTAGTAACCTGGCTACTTTTAATATTATTTTGAGAAAACAAGTTAATCAATTCAACGGACAATTCAGAAAATGAAGCTTTTTTAATATCCTCGTTATTTAAGATATTATTGTAATTAAAAAAAAAGTCATTATATACCATATTATTTTTCATCCAGGCTTTTACGAGCAATATTTATTAATAGATCTTCTGCATACGTTTTAAAATTTCTTTTTCGTTTACCTCTTGTTTTATCAAGGTGTGCCATTAGTGCAATTTCATCTACTACCCATTCTGGCAATTGGATATTTTTGAAGATCAATTTTTCTTCAACAATAACTTCTTTTACTTTTTCTTTGTTACCTTTTTGTGGTAATAAATCGCTTAAGCTCATATTTATATTCCGTTTTTAATTTTGTTAAAAATTTCTTTACCAAGGTTTGCGTAGTCAATTGCACCGTTAGATTTACGTTAATATTCAAAAATTGTTTTT
>CAYWOM010000350.1:0-2704 GCA_964459905.1 uncultured Polaribacter sp.
CCGTAGATATTCGTTTAGACAAACGGATCTACAATGTTGGTAAAGACATGACTGTAAAAGGCGGAACCGCTTCTGATGTTTTAGACAACGTACCCTCTGTAAATGTAGATGTAGAAGGGAACGTAAGTTTACGAGGCAATGAAAATGTACGTATTTTAATTGATGGAAAACCCTCTGCTTTGGTAGGCTTAAGTGGTGCAGATGCATTAAGGCAATTACCCGCAGATGCTATAGAAAGGGTTGAAGTAATTACATCGCCATCTGCAAGATATGATGCAGAAGGTACTGCCGGAATTTTAAATATTATTCTTAGAAAAGGAAAAGCCTTAGGTTTTAACGGAGCTATAAATACAACTATTGGAACTCCAGATCAGTTTCAATTAGCAACCAATTTAAACCAAAGAGGTAAAAAAACAAATTTGTTTTCTAACCTTGGCTACAACTACAGAAAAGGACCAGGAAACTCATATACAGATTTAAAAAACCTTACAAATGGTATTGTAACAGATGCTAGAATAGAAAATAGAGAATGGCAAAGAAAAAGAAATAGCTTTAACGCAAATGTTGGTTTAGAATACTTTCTTACAAAACAAAGCGCTTTAACAGCTACCGTTTTTTACAGAAACACAAAAGGTGGGCTTTTTTCTGAAAATGGTATTCAAGAATTTAACGCAAACAATATTTTAACGGATACTGCAATTAGAATTCAAGATGAAGATTCTAATGACCAAACCGTTCAATATTCTTTAAATTATACCAATAATTTTAACAAAAATGGGCATAAGTTAACTGTAGATTTTCAATACAGCGATAGCAAAGAAAATGAAAAAGCTATTAATATAGAAACTGGTTTTACAAACGAAACCAATATTACAAATGAATCCTCAAAAAACACTTTACTACAAACAGATTATGTGTTGCCTATTGGCAAAAAAGCGCAATTTGAAGCAGGATATCGTGGCGATTTTCAAGATTTAACTTCAGATTTTTTAGTAACCCCCATTTCAGACCCAGATTTCGATCCCTCAAATAACTTAGAATTTAAACAAGATATTCACGCATTTTACACGCAATACGGCAATAAATTTAACAAATTTTCTTTATTATTAGGAGTACGTTTAGAAACCACAGATGTAAAAGTAAGACTGCTAAACACCAATGAAAACAACGATTTTAGTTATACAGAATTATTCCCAACCATAAATATTGGCTACGAAGCAACAGAAGACCAAAGCTTTACTCTGGGGTATAGCAGACGCTTAAGAAGACCCCGTTTTTGGTTTTTAAATCCGTTTGAATCTAGAAACAGCCAGAACATTATTTTTAAAGGAAACCCAGCGTTAATACCAACGTTTACAAATGCTGTAGATATAGGACACCTAAGTAAAATAGGTAAATTAACCCTAAATTCGTCAATATATTACCAACACTCGATTAACAATATTAGCAGAGTTACCCGACAAGAAATTAGAGAAATTAATGGTAATAATGAATCTGTATTAATTAGAGAACCTATTAATTTAGCATCAGAAGACAGATACGGGTTTGAATTTACAGCCAATTATAAAGCCTCTAAAACAGTACGCTTAGATGGTAGTTTTAATCTATTTAACTCTAAAATAACTGGCGTTTATACTTATAATTTTTTAAATCCAACTACAAATATTAACACCACAATTACAGACGATTTAAGCAACAGCAACACTAGTTGGCGCGCACGTTTTAACGCAAGAGTAAGCTTACCATACAAAATAGAATGGCAAACCAGATTGGCTTACAGAGGCCCAAGTGAAAGCGCACAAAATATTACCGATGGCATTTTTTCTGCCAATTTAGCATTTAGTAAAGACATTTTAAAAGAAAAAGGAACCTTGGTTTTAAATGTAAGCGATGTTTTTAACTCAAGAAAAAGAAGCACTATAAATTATACACCAAGCAAAGAAAATCCAACAAACATTTCCAATCAAACTTTTCAATGGCGAGAACGCCAAATATCTTTAAACTTTAGCTATAGATTCAATCAAAAGAAAAATCAAAGAAGAAAAGGTAGCCAAGAAAATGGTGGCGGAGATTATGAAGGGTAATTTTTTGGGCGTTCGAGCGGGCTTTACATTGCAATCTTTTGCTCCTACGTCGCAAAAGGATTTCCATTTCAATCCCTAACGCAAGCACTCTAACCCATAAAAAAAACTCGTTTAAATTTTATTTAAACGAGTTTTTTTTTATATTTTATAAAAGACAACTTATTTTCCTTCAGCAGCTTTTTTTGCATCACTTTTTAATTTAAAATTCTCCCAAATAGTTCCACCAATCCAATAAGGCACCACAAATGTTAACAAGAAAATTAACAACCAAAAACCAGCTGTAAAAATAAACATGAATAACACTAATCCTGAAAATTGAGAAAAATCTAACATTTGTATCTATTTGAATAATTATTTAGCAAAAATAAAACATATTTTCAACTTTTACTACCAAAATTCAAATTTTTTCATCAGTATTTAAAAGGATTGTTAAGGTCGTTTACCTTACTTTTTGTAAATTTGTAGTACTTAAATTGAATGCAAAATGACAAAATACAGAATCGAAAAAGATACAATGGGCAACGTAAATGTTCCTGCAGATAAATATTGGGGAGCACAAACAGAGCGTTCTCGTAACAACTTTAAAATTGGTGCAGCAGGTTCTATGCCTTTAGAAATTG
>CAYWOM010000351.1:0-2699 GCA_964459905.1 uncultured Polaribacter sp.
TATAACACGCATATCTATATTATGTGCCTTGTTTCTTTTAGCTCTTACTTTTAATTTTTTTAATTTACTTTCGTAAATATCCATGGCAATAATTTGCCCTTTATTTTCCATTAAAGCAGCTAAATGCAAGGTTTTACCACCAGCACCAGCACAAGTATCTATTACTTTCATGCCTGGTTTTACATCTAAATATGCAGCTACTAATTGCGATGAGGCATCTTGTACTTCAAAAAAACCATTATGAAAAGCTTCGGTTCTAAACACATTTGCTCTTTCTGGTAATAATAAAGCATCTGGATGATGTGGTACAAATTCTGTCTCTACATTTTCTGCTTTTAATTTCTTTTGTAGTATTTCTTTAGAAACGTTTAAGGTATTGGTTCTTAAAATAACATTTGCTTGTTTGTTAAGCGCCGCAATTTCTTTAGTCCATAATTCTTCGCCTAATTCTGCAACACAAATTTCATCCATCCAATCGGGTATAGATTCTCTGTATTTTCTGGTTCTAGATAATTCTGCAAAACGCCCTTTAATTCTTCTTTCTGGTACATCACCAACTTGGTTCCAGTCGGGCAATGCAATACCTCTTAAAATACACCAAACAGAAAACAAACGCCAAATATTATCTCTATCGTAAGGTAGCTTTACTTCTGCAATTTCTGCGTATAAACGATTCCATCTAACAATATCGTAAATAGTTTCGGCCACAAATTTACGATCTCTTGCGCCCCAACGTTTGTCTCTTTTTAAAGCTTTTTCTACGGCTTTGTCTGCATATACGCCTTCATTAAAGATATCTCTAATACTATCTATTACTGCAAATGTTAAATTTCTATGTAATCTCATTTTTAAATTATAATGGGCTGCAAAGGTACGTCAAATAAAAGGTATTTTGTATTTTCGTTATTTATATCTTTTTAAATGTGGATTTAAACAAACCTGTAACATATATTAACGGAGTTAGTGTACAAAGAGCATCGCTTTTGTATACAGAATTAGGTATTAAAACATGTAATGATTTACTTCATTTTTTTCCTTTTAGATATATTGATAAAACACAGTTTTATGTAATTAAAGACTTGCAACCCAATTCATCTGAGGTGCAAATAGTTGGTAAAATTACTGATGTAAAATTAGTGGCGCAAAAAAGAGGAAGTAGGTTAGTGGCAAAGTTTCAAGATACCACAGGTAGTATGGAGCTGGTTTGGTTTAAGGGGCAAAAATGGATTAAAGATTCTTTAAAAATTAATGAACCGTATGTAGTATATGGTAAACTGAATCATTATAATGGTAGTTTTAGTATTCCACACCCAGAAATGGAGTTGGTTAGCGCATACAAAAAAAAGATGCAGACCAAAATGCAACCGGTATATCCTTCTACAGAGAAATTGAGTAATTCTGGTGTTTCTAATAAG
The DNA here is from genome assembly GCA_964459905.1 of uncultured Polaribacter sp. Taxonomy (GTDB): domain Bacteria; phylum Bacteroidota; class Bacteroidia; order Flavobacteriales; family Flavobacteriaceae; genus Polaribacter. Next base: position 1,416 of record CAYWOM010000351.1, read on the forward strand.
CTAATGGGTACTTATATTCAGAATTTATTACAACAATTGTACGATACTATTAAAGAAAGTTTATCGCAAGAAATTATTAATGATTTTAAGTTGATGGATAAAAGAAGTGCGTTGTTAAATGCTCATTTCCCTAAAACTCAAGAAAACTTAGCCAAAGCCCAATATCGATTAAAGTTCGAAGAATTATTTTTTATTCAGTTGCAATTATTACGCAAGAAACTCATCAATAAAACCAAAATAAAAGGATTTGTTTTTGAAAACGTTGGCGCAGTTTTTAATGAATTTTATAGTACTAATTTACCTTTTTCTTTAACAAATGCTCAAAAAAGAGTTTTAAAAGAAATAAGAAAAGATGTAGCTTCTGGTGCGCACATGAATCGTTTATTACAGGGCGATGTTGGTTCTGGAAAAACTATTGTTGCTTTGTTGGCCATGCTTTTAGCTTTAGACAACGGTTTTCAGGCTACAATTATGGCGCCTACAGAAATTTTGGCAAATCAACATTTTATAGCAGTTTCAGAACTTTTAACAGGTATGAATATTAAGGTAGATATTTTAACCGGATCTGTAAGAACAAAAAAAAGAAGAGAAATTCATGCAAATTTAGAAGATGGAACTTTGCATATTTTAATTGGTACACACGCTTTATTAGAAGATAAAGTAAAATTTAAAAATTTAGGAATTGCCATTATAGATGAACAACATAGATTTGGTGTTGCGCAACGGGCAAAATTATGGGCTAAAAATTCTTTACCACCACATATTTTGGTAATGACGGCCACGCCAATTCCTAGAACTTTGGCAATGTCTGTTTATGGCGATTTAGATATTTCTGTTATAGATGAATTACCGCCAGGAAGAAAAGAAGTAAAAACGGTGCATAGATTTGATAGTAACCGTTTGTCTGTCTTTAAATTTATGAAAGATGAAATTGCAAAAGGCAGGCAAGTATATATTGTGTATCCGTTAATTCAGGAATCTGAAGCCATGGATTATAAAGATTTAATGGATGGTTATGAAAGTATTTCTCGTGATTTTCCAACACCAAAATATCAAATAAGTATTGTCCATGGACAAATGAAACCTGCTGATAAAGAACATGAAATGCAGCGTTTTGTAAAAGGTGAAACTCAAATTATGGTTGCCACAACTGTAATAGAAGTTGGTGTAAATGTGCCTAATGCAAGTGTTATGATTATTGAGAGTTCAGAACGTTTTGGACTTTCACAATTACATCAATTAAGAGGGCGAGTTGGGCGAGGAGCAGACCAAAGTTATTGTATC
>CAYWOM010000352.1:0-2683 GCA_964459905.1 uncultured Polaribacter sp.
CTCCTTTTGCAACATATTCTAACAAATATTTTTGTTTAAATTTTAGTTCTTTTACCACATTATAAGCTCTTATTCCTAAAACAATAGCATCATATTTATGTAGGTTTTCTCCATTTATTTCTAAAGGATTTATTACAACAACAGTATAACCTATTTGTTGTAAATTTTCTGGAATTGCATCTCCAGCACCTTTAATATATCCAATTTTATCGCCAACTTTTTTAATATTTAAACGCACAATTTTTGCTTCAGAATTTAGTAAAACAGTTTGTTTAGGAATGTGATTGTAATTAATTTCTACTAATTCTTTCTTATATGTTTTTCCGTTTGATGTTGCTACAACTTGCAACCTTCCTTCCGATTGATTTTTTGGCGGAGTAACTAAAAACTCAACCGTTTGCTTGTCGTTTTTTTGTTCAATATTAAAATTGATTTCCTTTGGAGAAACAATCCAACTTGTTGGAGTTTTTAAACTTACTTTTCCGGTAAGATTATTTGCACCAGCTCTTACTTCAACATAAATTTTCTTTTCGTTTGCGTTAGAAAAAATAATTACTTTGTTTTTCAGTTTTGTAGTTACTTTTGGTAAAACTTCAAAAGGCTCGTAAATTTCTCCTTTATCTCTTTCAGCATATCTTCTTTTTACATTTTTAACAAATGAGATTGGCACATTCTCTATCATTAAATTAAATCTTACCTTAATGGTTCTTAAAGTTTCTGGCAAACCAATAAATTGCTGCTGATTAACTTTATACATACCCAAACTCCCCTTTTCATTAAGCCAATAAGGTGTAGAGTATTTTTCTTCTGTAGCAATATAAATAGCTTTTTTTTCGGTAAACTTACTATTGTTTTCTAACGTAATATTCTTTGTATACGTTTTTGCTAAATGTAGAATATCATAAGAAACAAAATCTATAGCAGCTTTGCTCCTATTTAAAACTTCAAAATTTACATCAATAGTTGTATTTGGTGTTGCAGAAGAACTAACCGCAGAAGCTTCTAAATACAAACCTGCACAAGCTTCAATAATTTCTAAAAGCTGTTTTTGTTTAATTTTTTTCCAATGAATATCTTTTAATTTCTGAATCTTTTGATATGCTTCTAATAATTTAGGCAAATGTTTAGACGGATTTACAAAATCGAAATTCTCTTCAACTTCATATAAAATATCGCCAATTTCACCGCCATTTTTAAGACGATTCCACGTGGTATTAATTCCAGAAAAAATATCATTTTTATCTTTCGGTTTATCTCCTTTTATAAACTCTATATATTCATTTTGATTGCCTCTTGTGGTAAGTCTACCAAAACCTTGGCATAAATGTTGGCTACTTGCCATAGAAGCTAACTCGTTATTAGACAAGCCTTTTAACGGGTAATATACGCCAACATCAAATTTTGTAAAATCTTTAGCTGCTTCTTTAAATTTTTCTTTGTCTTTATAAAACCACGATGAAGTGTTATGAAATAATCTTTTGGGAGACCAAACACTAGTGTATTTTAACTGTTCAGAAAACTGGGTTTTATCGCCAACTTTATCAAAAGCTGCTACACTTAAAATAGCAGAACTTGTATGATGACCATGCGTGGTTCCTGGAGTTTTATGATTAAATCTGTTTATAATTACGTCTGGTTTAAAGGTTCTAATTGCCCAAACAACATCACTCAACACTTTTTCTTTGTCCCAAATTTTTAACGTTTCATCTGGGTGTTTAGAATAGCCAAAATCGTTTGCTCTTGTAAACAATTGTTCTCCGCCATCAATTCTTCTTGCCGCTAACAATTCTTGAGTTCTAATTACGCCTAACAATTCTCTAATTTCTGAACCAATTAAATTTTGGCCACCATCTCCTCTTGTTAAGGATAAATATCCCGTTCTGGCTTTTAAGTGGTTTGCCAAATAAGCTATTAAACGTGTATTTTCATCATCTGGATGCGCAGCAATATAGAGGGCCGTTCCTAAAAAATTGAGTTTTTGAATTTTCTCATAGACCTGATTTGAAGTTAATTTTTGGGGTTTTTGAGCAAATATTGAAATTGAAATCAACAAAAATACTGATGTAAAAAGTAAATTTTTCTTCATGTTTAAAAATTAGTCGATTCTTGTCTAATGGAATGATATCTAGATCTAAATAAAACCTATTAACAATACACAAAGAGACAAAACTATATTTAAAGTTAAATAAGTATAAAACAAATGTAGTTTTTTAGGAATAAAAACCAAGTTTGTTAACATAATTATAACGTTTTATACGCAACAATAAGTTGCTAATAAATTAATTTTTAAAATCACATATAAAAGTTATATTTGTAAGACTAATTAAGAAATTAAAACCAATGAAATTTATTGTATCAAGTTCGCTATTATTAAAACAATTACAGGTTTTAGGCGGCGTTATAAATAGTAATAATACGTTACCAATTTTAGATAATTTTTTGTTTGAAATCTCTGAAAATCAACTAAAAGTTTCGGCATCAGATTTAGAAACTACAATGAGTTCTGTAGTAGCTGTAGAAAGCGATAGCGAAGGCTCTATTGCTGTTTCTGCACGTTTATTATTAGATACTTTAAAAACGTTTCCAGACCAGCCTTTAACCTTTAAAACAGAAGGAGAAAACACCATAGAAATTAGCTCTGACCAAGGAAAATACGACATGGCATACTTTAGTGGAGATGAGT
>CAYWOM010000353.1:0-2657 GCA_964459905.1 uncultured Polaribacter sp.
GTACAGATTCTGCATCTAAATGGTTTGTTGGCTCATCTAACAATAAAATTTCTGGCTCTTGTAATAATAATCTACATAAGGCAACACGTCTTTTTTCACCACCAGATAAAACACCAATTTTTTTATCAGAATCTGGTGTTCTTAAAGCATCCATGGCAATTTCTAACTTGGTATCTAATTCCCAAGCATTGGCAGCATCAATTTTATCTTGCAATACTGCTTGTTGTGCCATTAATTTATCCATCTTGTCTGCATCAGAATAAACTTCTTCTAAACCAAACATGTCGTTTATTTTGTTATATTCATCTAAAATTGCAACGGTTTCCGCAACGCCTTCTTTTACAATTTCTAAAACTGTTTTTTCTGGATCTAATTGTGGTTCTTGTTCTAAATAACCAACATTATAGCCAGGAGAAAAAGTTACATCGCCTTGAAAATTCTTTTCTACTCCAGCAATAATTTTTAACAATGTTGATTTTCCTGAGCCGTTTAATCCGAGAATACCAATTTTTGCGCCATAGAAAAAACTTAGATAAATATCTTTTAAAACTTGTTTCCCTGTAGATTGATAGGTTTTAGAAACCTTATTCATCGAAAAAATCACTTTCTTATCGTCACTCATTTTTTATTATTTTATGTTATTTACTAAAAACTGCTATTAAAAAAATACACCCTATTATTAAACCCTTCCTTTTAACGCATTAAAAACCCAAGCAATACAGAAAAAACCAATACCAACAGTGGCAAAACCCCATCCTGCAACATCTTTATAGCGGTAGGCACCTAGTAATATAAGAACAACTCCCATTACTATCATTAAAAGTGTTGCCCAAGCTAAAACTGTATTTTTATTCATTCCCATAATTCATTTCTAATAATTTGTTAGCTTACAAATATCGCTAAATTATTTTGGTTGTTCAATATGAAAAACATTAAAAATTATTTTCGCTTTTCATGAATAATAAATTTTTTTTTAATGCAATTATTTGCTTGTTTTTTTGCTTGAAATTAAATTTAACACCCCTTATTTTTTTTTAAAAATAAGGGGTGTTAAATTATAGAATAAAGTTCTTCTTAATTTTAAAAATTACGGCTACCCATACCTCTTCTTCTGTTATTTCTCATTGGGCTTTGGGGTTGGTTATTCGTATTATTTTTTGGAGGTTTTGGTTTTAAATCTCTTTTTTTATTTCTCTGATGTTTGCTCCATTTTTTAAATTGTTTTTTAGATAAAACACCCTCTAAAGTTTTATTTAGTATCTTCTCTTTTTTTTCAATTGAATCTCTTATTGGTATAATGGTTTCTGTTATTTGTTTTCTAAGATTTATTGCTAAGTCTCTATCTCTACTTGCTTGTTCTCCAAAAGAGTTAACAACAATTTCTAATTCTTGCAATTTTTGAAAATTTAAAAAAGAAATATCTTTAATTTTATCGTTATAAATTCTTAATGCTTTTTTTGTTGCATTGCCTATTTTTTTTTTTTTAATTTTAACTTTTTCAACAACTTCGGCTAAGTCATAATAAAATATATTTGCGGCATTTTTTGCAATATATTTTGGCATTTTAGGCGGTTCTTGTGCAAATACCAAAAAACTATGTAATAAAATACTAAGAACTATTATTTTTTTCATCATCTATTATTTAAAACAAAAATACTAAAAGCTTATAATTTGGCAGCCAATCTTGCTCCTTGATTTATAGCTCTTTTTGCATCTAATTCGCTGGCAAAATCTGCGCCACCAATTACATGCACATTTTTACCAGCATCTAATAAGGGTTGATGTAATTCTTTAAACGGAATTTGACCTGCACAAATAACAATAGTATCTACTTCTAAAATTTTTTCTTGTTCATTTTGTATATAATGCAAGCCTTTGTCGTCTATCTTTGTGTAAGAAACCTCACCAATAAACTGAACTTTCTTTTTCTTTAAAGTAGATCTATGAATCCATCCAGTAGTTTTACCTAAATTTCCACCAAATTTACCTTTACTTCTTTTAAACATAAAAACCTCTCTTGCCGATGGATGAAATTCTGGTTGTACGTTTTCTATACCGCTTCTAGCTTTCATAGATTTATCGATTCCCCATTCTTTTAACCAAGCATCTATATTTAATGATGTAGATTCTCCATTGTGTGTTAAATATTCTGAAACATCAAAACCGATACCGCCAGCGCCAATAACGGCAACACGTTTACCAACAGGTTTTTTATGTTTTAAAACATCTAAATAACTCAACACTTTTTTGTGCTCTATTCCTTCAATTTTTAATTCTCTTGGTTTAATTCCGGTTGCTAAAATTATTTCATCAAAATCTGATTTTAATAAATCTTCATTCGACACTCTTGTGTTTAATTTTACAGTAACATTATGTAATGCTATTTGCTTATTAAAATAGCGTAACGTTTCATAAAATTCTTCCTTACCAGGAATCTGTTTTGCAATATTAAACTGTCCGCCAATTTCTGTATCAGCATCAAATAATGTTACTATATGACCTCTTTGAGCAGCTACAGATGCAGCAGACAATCCAGCTGGACCCGCACCAACAATAGCAATTTTCTTTTTATTTTCTGTAGGATTGTAATTCAATTCAGTTTCATGACACGGTCTAGGATTCACCAAACAACTGGCAACTTTTTGTTGAAAAACATG
>CAYWOM010000354.1:0-2648 GCA_964459905.1 uncultured Polaribacter sp.
GATCATGACCTCCATAAAAAGTAAACATTCCTTTACCTTTTGTACCATGAATATATTTTGCTTCTCTGTTAGTTCTATTTTCTCCTAAAACCATAACGTTACTTTTTACAGTATTTCTATCAAAAGAAGTAGTTTGCCCCATAAAACCTTTTACTAAAGTGGTATGGTTTTGGGTTAACATAGTTGGTACAGGATCCCATTTTGCAGAAAATTCTATTAAAGAAAAATAATCTGATGTTTTCGGAATTCTACGTTTACGCGTCATATCAATAGAAGAAAACTCATATGTAATTGGATTTTTAACAAAATCAAAATCTTTAAAAGCAAAAGTTTTATTGTAATTTATTTTAGATTGATAATTTGGTGTTGATGCATCTCCATCAAACATTGCTTCTGCAATATCTACACCTTCTGCAGACAAAGCAATATCGAAACTATCGGTTGCAGAACACATGGCAAACATAAATCCGCCACCAATTACATAATCTCTAATTTTTTTTGAAACTGCCAATTTTACTTCAGATACTTTAGTAAAACCCAATTCAGTAGCTAATTTTTCTGCGCGTTGTTTACCTTCAATATACCAAGGTGCAGTTCTAAATGCGCCGTAAAATCGTCCGTATTGTCCTGTAAAATCTTCATGATGCAAGTGCAACCATTCATACAAAAGTAATTTATCTTCTAAAACTTCTGCGTCGTAAATAACATCAAACGGAATTTCTGCATACGTTAAAACCATCGTTACAGCATCGTCCCAAGGCATTTTATCTTTTGGCGAATACACTGCAATTTTTGGTGCTTTTTCTAAAGTTACCGCATCTTGGTTAGAAGAAGGCGCAGCAATTTCTTGTAAAATAAGTTGTGCTTTTGCATCTGAAATAATTTGATACGAAACACCTCTAATTTTACATTCGTTTTCTATAATTTTATTGTTTTCTATTAAAAATGCACCGCCATCATAATTTAATAACCATTTAGATTTTAAACCTGCTTCTAAGCCGAAAAAGACAATTCCGTATGCTTTTAAATGGTTTTTCTGATTATCATGATTCATTGGCACATAAATAAATGATGCCCAAATTGAGTTTGAAATTAAAAGAAATATTAGGATTGTTATGAGGTTTTTCATTCTAAAAATTAATTATAATAATTTAATAAATTTATCAAAAAATGTATCATTATTATTTCTTAACTCTTTTATAAAGTTATTTAATTCTAAAGAAGAAGCAATCGTTAAAATACTAGAAGCACTTTCATCAAATGATTTTGTATTTGCAATTGTTGAATAATTAACTTCCGATAAATTAAGAATTCCATCGTTTTTTAAAAAAGATTCATATAAAATTCCTTCTATAATAATTACAGGTATATAAATATTACAAAACTTCAATTTACTATTATTTGATTTTTCAACTAAATAATTACATGCATTAAGTAAACTCTTTGAAGCAGAATAAGCCAAATCTTTAGATTCTTTAAATGCAGTTACCACATTATATCCACATTCTGAAATTGAAGGAAAAATAAATTTTAGATTTTCATCTTTCCTTTTTTCTACAGGTATTTTTGAAATTAATTTATCTAAATTTTTACTCCCTAAAATTTTATATCTCTTAGATTGTAGGTTAAGTAGATCTTTGTTTTTAAAAACTACCCATGGTTTGTCTGTACTTTTTTTACATTCGACAACATATGTAAGGTTAATCCAAACTCCATTAACAAATTTGTTAGTATGAGCAATTATATCAATTTCTCTATACTTATTTAAATCGTTATCTTTATAAAGTATTGATTGAGATACATGAAAACCTTCACTCTTAAAAGCTTGAGCTACCTTCATTTCAAATGGATATCCGTTTTTTAATATCCACTTTTCAACTTTCTTTTCTAATTCATTCATTTCATAAAAATATGAAATTAAAAAGGAACATCATCTACATCACCCCCAAAAGCATCTTTCGGTTCTATTCTTTGATCTGGAAAAACAGCATCCGGGAAATCTGCGTTCATAGAAGATTGAAATTCTGAGCTAAACCCTTCTTCTAAATCAGAGAATTTTGCTAAGTGTCCTGTAAATTTTAAACGGATATTGTCTAAACCACCATTTCTATGTTTTGCTACAATAAATTCTCCTTGCCCTTCACATGGCGTATGTTCATCATCATCCCATTCTGTCATTCCGTAATATTCTGGTCTAAAAATAAAACTTACAATATCTGCATCTTGCTCAATGGCACCAGATTCACGTAAATCAGATAAAAGAGGTCTTTTAGAGCCTCCACGAGTCTCTACAGCACGCGATAATTGAGATAGTGCTATTACCGGCACAGCCAATTCTTTTGCCAATGCTTTTAAGTTTCTAGAAATCATAGAAATTTCTTGTTCCCGGTTTCCGCCTGCTTTTCCGCCAGCAGTCATTAACTGTAAATAATCAATTACAATAATTTTTACGCCATTTTGCGAAACCAATCTTCTGGCTTTTGCTCGTAAATCGAAAATTGAAAGTGATGGTGTATCATCAATAAAAATAGGCGCATCAGATAACTTTTTAACTTTTACATTAAGCTGTTCCCATTCGTGCGGTTCTAAATTTCCTTTTCTTAATTTTTCTGATGTTAAACCTGTTTCCGAAGAAATCATACGTGTAA
>CAYWOM010000355.1:0-2647 GCA_964459905.1 uncultured Polaribacter sp.
TTTGTAAGTTTAAAAAATAAGGCGCCATCATTAGGACCGTAATTAGGTAACTTACCTGTTACCGAGTCTAAACAGACATCTAAAAAATCTAATGATTTTTGTGCTCTTTGATAAACTACATCCTTAAATTTATCATTATTCAATTTTGCTAGTTGAACTCCCCAAGTTAATAGCTGCACAACAACTCTATGGTAATTCATAGAAAATTGTAAGAAAGTTCCATCTTCATAAATTTGATATGCAATTTCTTGTTGAAACCATTTTTTACCTTTACGGCTCCAGTCTTTTACGTCTGGAAAAAATGGAAATAGTTTGTCTGAAAGGTATAACAGTAATGTTTCTGTAATTGCATGATTGTTTCTAACGCTAATTCTAGAGAAATGTATGTTGTGGTATACATGATGAATTTGCCAATAAATAGTATGCATTATTTTTTGAAACAACTCATCTGTTAAATTCTTAGAGTCTTTATAATAATACAAAGCAAAGGTCCAATTTAGTAGACGTAAACTTATTTCTTGGCTACATTTATAATTTGGCCCCTTGTTAATTGGATTTTTATCGATAAAGTCTTCTATTTCATTAAAAACAAAACTAGATTGATCATCTTTAAAATGATAATCGTAACGAATAACATCATATAAGAAAGAAAATCGTGCTTTTTCCCAAACGTATTTAATATCGCCTGCTTCACTTGATAAATCTTGAATTTCTGACCAATGTTTGTTTATATTATATTGGTACCCCGTAGAAGGGTTTATAGCCCAATTATAAGCTGTTCCTAAATCTATTTTAGCTTTACTAAAAAAAGTAAAAACTCCTTTTTCTATTTCTTTAAAGTTTTTTAATAATTCGGCTGATTCCTTTGGCTGTAAGTTTGGAATATCTTTACCATAGAAGAAAAATGGAGGCATATTTTTTCTCCATTCTTCTAATGAAATATACTTTTTAAAACTTGGGCTGGTAGGAAAAGTTTTTTTCTGCCAACCAATTTTTGTTTTTATGGTATAAAAAATTCTAAAAAAAAGATAGCGTAAACCCATATTAGATATTAGGTTCGCTATCATTTTTATGTTTTTAATCATATTATGTTTTTCTTTTTTCTAAGCACTTTTTTACTCAACATCAATCCATTTTGTTTCCTTTAAACTCTGTACTGCAGCAAAACTGGCTTTAGTTACATTAATTAATTCATCATAAGGAATTAAAGCAACACTTCCATTTTTAACTTTTTCTAAAATTAAACCAAATTGCGCCTTGTGCCCTTTATCTAATTTTGTTTTAAGTTTAGAAAAACCCTTTGTTCCATAACCACAAGTTTTTATAAAGTTATCCATAATAAGTATTTTTTCTTGCGAAAAAACTTCTAAACGTTCTTTTGAATACGATTTAGAACCATTTGCAAAATAGTTTATTACTCCTGTAGAACCATTTTCCATTTTCACTAAAATAGAAGCATTATCGGTGTTTTCTGCGGGGTTTTCTCCTAAAGCATTCATACAAACTGCTTTTATTTTACTGCCCGATAGGTAGACCATTAAATCTAAATAATGGCAAGCTTCGCCTATAATTCTACCACCACCAATAGCCATATCATGCACCCAAACGTCTGGTGGTATTGCTCCTGCATTCATAGTAGCAACAATATTCATTGGTGCGTTGCCTACTAATGATTTTATTTTTTCTGTGTGTGGTGAAAAACGTCTATTAAAACCAATCATTAAAGTTCCGTTACTTTTATTATAACTTTCTTCTATAGCTGCTAAATCTTCTAGATTTAATGCTAATGGTTTTTCTACAAAAACATGTTTACCTTTATCTAAAGCTTTAATTACCATGTCTGCATGTAAATTATGACGTGTTGTAATCATCACTAAATCTACATCTTTATCATCTAAAACTAAATTGTAATCTGTTGTACTTTGTGCAATATTATGTTTTTTAGCAAGTGCTGTTCCGTTAACACCTCCAGAAGAAACAATATGTTTAATTTTAGCATCTGTACCTTTTAATGCCGGAAGTAATGACATTTTTGTAAAGTTACCAGCACCAACTATACCAATTACGCCTTTAGCTGATTGTAATTCTTTTTTATGAACTACTATTGTATTTTCTAGCTTGCTGTCTTTACTATATTTTATAATTGAAGCTATTGATTTTGAACTGCCAATTTCTCCATAAATTTTGTCAAATTCCTCTAATGGAACTACTTCAGATATTAAATTTTCTACTTTTAGTTTACCCGAAGAAATTAATTGTAATACTGTTTCAAAATTTCTCTTTTCTGTCCATCTAACAAATGGTAAAGGATAATCTATTCCTTTAAACTCATAATTATCATCATATCTTCCAGGCCCATAAGAACATGAAACTTGAAAACTTAATTCTTTTTCATAAAATTCTGCTCTAGAAATATCTAAACCAATAACGCCAACCAATGATGATATGTCATCTTCATGTGTCCTTCTTTTTGGTAATGTTTGGTGAGTAATTCTAGATGTATTATTTTTTCACAGAATGCTAAATTTATTTTTTTTCTCACAGAATTATAGATTAATTTTTTTCACAGAATGCTAGATTGTTTTTTTTTTACAGAATTCTGTAATAACCTCTCTCTCTTTCTCCCTCTTTCTGCGTATCTAGGAAT
>CAYWOM010000356.1:0-2635 GCA_964459905.1 uncultured Polaribacter sp.
TGGCAAATCCTTTCGAAAAAGCACATAAATTAATTTCTACAAAAAATATAAAAATAAAAAAAACAGCTAAAAAAATTACTCCCCAAAAAAATGTAGACTCCTTTATTAAAGAAGTAAATGTGTTAAGAGAGAAAGAGGGCAGATTGTTAGAGAGTAAAAATTACGAAGTGTTTTTTGCCAATGCTAAAGACATTCCTAATTTGTTGAACGAAATTGGCAGATTACGCGAAATAACGTTTCGGGAAATTGGAGAAGGAACCAACAAAGCCGTAGATTTAGATAAATATGACAAATATTATTATCACCTATTTTTGTGGGATAGAAAGGCAAATTGTTTGGCTGGAGCTTACAGAATGGGGCTAGGGAAAGAAATCTATAAAAAATACGGTATTAATGGTTTTTACATACAAACATTGTTTAGAATTGAGCCAGAATTACATCAAATGATGACAACTACCATAGAAATGGGTAGGGCTTTTATTATTAAAGAATATCAGCAAAAACCTATGCCTTTATTTTTATTATGGAAAGGAATTGTGCATGTTACTTTACGCTATCCAGACTATAAATATTTAATGGGTGGTGTTTCTATTAGTAACCAGTTTTCAGATTTTTCTAAATCGTTAATGATTGAGTTTATGAAATCTCATTATTACGACCCTTATGTGGCGCAATATATTTATCCGAAGAAAGAATTTAAGGTAAAGTTAAAAGATGGCGACAAAGATTTTGTGTTTGATGCTACAAAAGCAGACATGCAAAAGTTTGATAAATTTATTGATGAAATAGAACCTGGCGCATTAAGAATTCCGGTTTTAATTAAGAAATACGTAAAACAAAACGCGCGTTTGGTAGCCTTTAATGTAGACCCGAAATTTAACAATGCTGTAGACGGATTAATGTACATTAAGGTAGCAGATATACCCGATAGTACATTAAAACCTGTAATGGAAGAATTTCAAGCAGAGTTAGAACGCAAGGCTACTGAGTTACAAAACAATAAATAGTCTTTTATATTTTGTAAAACGTGTTTAAGCTATTAAATTATAAAACAGATAACAAAACATTTTTTTTATAAATACTTGGTAAAAATCATTAAATTAATTATAATTTACGTGTAGTTATCTGTTATTTAAAATACTCATATTTACGTACCAAAATATAAATTGGAATTTTATTCTTAAAGTGTATTTTTTTAACCCAATTACCTTTATCATCAAAACTATATTTGTAAGTCTGCTTAAAATCTATACTTTGATCTAATTTATATCTAATGTTTTCAATATTATTTCCCTTATCATCATATTTATAAGTTTGCTTAGAGTTTAAACTACCGTCTGGTTTGCACTCATTTTCTTCAATTTTATTCCCCTTTTTATTATATTTAAAAGTAAATTTAAAATTAAAACTGCCATCTGATTTATACCAATTTTCCTGAATATTATTTCCTTTGCCATCATATTTACAAACAACTTTTGTACGCAAAACACCATCTGAATTAAACCAGTTAACTTCAATATTATTTCCTTTATCATCATACTTATAAGTCCTCTTAGAATCTATCTTACCATCTGATTTATACCAGTTGGTTTCAATATTATTTCCTAAGTTATCATATTTGTAAGTATTCTTAAAGTTTATAATACCTTTTGAGTTATACCAAATTTTTTCAATATTATTCCCATTCTCATCATATTTATAAATATCTTTAGAATCTAAGCTATCGTCTAAATTATACCAGTATTTTTCTATACTATTTCCTTTCTTATCAAATTTAACCTGAATATCCTTTCCATAAAGAAATTCTCTTCTTCGATCTCCTTTTTCGATTTTTTCAGAATTGTATATGGCATTATAAGAAAACTCGAAGTAAGATTTAACGTTACCCACTAAATTATTTCTTATCAAATCATTATTTTTTTGCACGTAACACCCAAGTAGATTTAATATAATAATTACTAATAATATTTTTTTCATTTTATAGTTTATAATTATTTTTTGTTTTAATGCAATAGTAAACGAAATTATTAAAAAGTAAGTTTGAAAACAAAAGAATATATTTAAATAACTGCTCTTTTGGCAGTTATTTAATTTGGTACAGTTTTAGAGATTAAGTAATAATAAAAATTAGACTCATGAAAACACTTTTAAAAATATTGTTAACGGCTTTTGCAGTAATTGTTTTAGCTTATGTTTTACCAGAAATATCTGTTGCAGGTTATATTTCTGCTATTATTGTTGCGGCGGTAATTGCTTTGCTAAATATGTTTATACGTCCGCTTTTGGTGTTTTTTACACTACCAGCAACTATAGTAACACTAGGCTTATTTCTATTTGTAATTAATGCCTGTATTATTTTGTTGGCAGACAAACTAATAGACGGTTTTGCAGTATCTGGCTTTTTTAGCGCGCTATTATTTAGTGTGTTACTTTCTATATTTAGATCTGTATTATTTTCATTAATAAAAGAAGAAAAGAAGTAGTTGAAATAGAACAATTTAAACCTTTGCAAGACGAATTAAAAATGATTAATTTTGCAATCGATTTTTTCAAGATAAAAGAACCAAGAAATGAATATTACAAAAGAAAACATAGATGCGTTAAACGCAGTTGTAAAAGTTGATATAGTTGCTGA
>CAYWOM010000357.1:0-2634 GCA_964459905.1 uncultured Polaribacter sp.
TTCCAATTTAATTCGGTTTCTAAACCAGGAATTATTATGTTGGCAATCTTTTTAAGTTTTATTGGAGTCTTTGGAGGTTTGGTAATATCTGGTGCACCATTTGTAATTATGATGACTATGGTTGGTATAATTTCTTTAGCAGGAATTGTAGTAAATAACGGCGTTGTTTTGCTAGATTATGCGCAATTATTAATTGATAGACGAAAACTACAAGACGGCATTTTAGATGATGATTATTTGCCTTTAGAAAGTGTATTTAAAAGTGTTGTAAAAGCAGGAAAAGCACGTTTAAGACCTGTTTTATTAACTGCAATTACTACTATTTTAGGGTTAATTCCGCTAGCAATTGGTTTAAATATTAACTTCTTTACACTGTTTAGTGAGTTTGATGCCCATATTTATTTTGGAGGTGATAATGTAATTTTTTGGGGACCATTAGCTTGGACCGTAATCTATGGTTTATTTATTGCAACCTTTTTAACACTAGTTGTAGTGCCTATTTTATTCTTTTTAATCACCAAATTTAAAATGAGAATTAAACGACAATTAAAACCTGTACAAGAAGAAAATCCTGAACACATTTTTAATATGGATGAAAGATTGCAAGAAAAAACCCTCGTCTAATATTTAAATTTATTTTATAAAAAAGGGTTGAAATCTTAATAATTTCAACCCTTTTTGTATTTTCGAAACTATGTTTGAAAAAAAGAAAAAGTCTTTTACGGTTAATGAGCTAAAACGAAAGTTAGAAAATTACTGTGTATATCAAGACCGTTGCCACAAGGAAGTAGAACAAAAAATGAGGGAATATAACTTAATACCTGAAGCAAGAGAGCTTATTCTTTTAAGTTTAATGAAAGATAATTTTTTAAATGAAGAACGTTTTTCTAAAAGTTTTGCGCGTGGAAAATTCCGCATTAAAAGTTGGGGAAAACAACGTATTGTTAGAGAATTAAAATTTAAAGATATTTCTGCTTACAATATTAAAACTGCTTTAAAGGAAATTAACGAAGAAGAATATATTGCAACCATTTACAGAATTACAGAAAATAGAAATTCCGTAATTTCTGAATCAAACATTTATAAAAGAAAAAAGAAACTTATCGATTTTTTAATGCGAAAAGGTTTTGAAAGCGAGTTGATTTATAAAGTGGTAAATGAAACTATTAACCAATAAAAAAACCTTCTAGATAGCTAGAAGGTTTTTTTATATTAATTTATAAAGCGTTTATTTTAAAACAATTTTTCTTGTTGTTTGTTTACCATCTGCGCTAATCTTAAGAAAATATAACCCTTTTGCATACGCTGCCATATTTAAACTATAACTTCCATTAATAGCAATAATATCCTTTTTAATAAGAATAGATTTACCCGTAATATTAAAAAGTTGAATATCCATCGTTTTTAATTCTGGACTTTGTATTATAAAATTATCTACTGATGGGTTTGGGTATATAGAAATTGAATTTGAGAACGCAAAGTTATCAACTGCTAATGCTGCTGCAGAAATATCTGCTACAAAAACACCTCTACCATATGTAGCCGCAAATAATTTTTCGTCTATTTCATTAATTTCTAAATCTCTTACCGCTACGTTTGGAAGATTGTTATCAAAAATTTCCCAATCTGTAGTGGTGTCATCTATATAATAAACACCTAAAGAAGTACCAAGATAAACTGTGTTATTTGCACTACCTGCATGATGTCTTATTACCCATTTTGTTTCTGATGGTAAATTGCTAGTAATGTTTGTAAAGCTTGGACTGTCTGCTAACATATTTGTAGATTTCCAAACAGAATTATTAGTTGTAACCCATGCAATATTAGAATTACTATTACTAATTTCAATTGCGTTTATAGTTCCATCAGCAAAAGCAGGAATTTCTGAAAATATTACTCCTATTGGGTTTCCTCCTTTACCTCTATGCAAGGTATTTCCTCTACTTGCATAAACGTTATCATTGTCATTTGGATCAAATTCTATTTGAGCTAATCTTCCACCAAAATTATACCCTGGTGATACATCTACCCATTCTCCAGCAGTTTCATCTAATCGATATAAGTTGTTATAACCAGCAAAAATTTGACCCGTTGCATTAGACACCATTGGTGTTACCCAAAGACCGCTTTCTCCAGATGGAGAGCCGTAACTAGAAGAAACTGATAAACCTCCATCTTCTGTTTTGTATAAATTTGCACCATTTTGAATAAAGCCATAATATGTATCTGGTGTCGTAGCGCTAACTGCGCCATCCATGCCATCTGCTCCATAAAAATTATTCCAATTACCTTCATTATATGCATATCCACCGTTATCTTGCAAGCCACCTACAATGTTCCCAGATTCTTGTTGAGAAACAGAAATTCTATAAAATTGACTAATCGCTAAATTTTCAGTTAAATCTGTAAAGTTATCTCCATGGTCTGTAGATTTGTATATTCCACCATCTGTACAGGCAAAAAAGCTTCCATTTATAAAACGTAAAAGATGAATATCTGCATGTGTATAATTAGCAGCGTTTGGAGAACTCCAATTATTCATTTGGCTAAAATTATTTCCACCATCTGTAGATTTCCATACATTTAAAACACCAACATACATAATATCTGGGTCTGTATCAGATACTGTTAAAG
>CAYWOM010000358.1:0-2629 GCA_964459905.1 uncultured Polaribacter sp.
CACATTCTTTTTAAGAGATGTCATCCCCAGCAGATAATAGCCACCATCTTCTGCTGGCCCAATAATTACATCGTTTTTGTCTAATTCTATAAAAGCTTTTTCTATGTCTTGGGGTGTTAAATCGTACAAATCACTACCAATAATCACCACTTTTTTATAGCCATCATCAAAAGAGTTTTTAAAAGCATTTAACATTCTAATGCCTAAATCTTCGCCAACTTGTTTATGTTTTTTATAAATTTCTTTGCTCCAAATATCATTATCTCTAACTTTAACAGAGTAATAAACTGCTTTATCAGATGTTACTTTAGAGGAGACATCTCTGGTTTTTTCTAATAAAAACTTATAAATTTCTAAAGCAGTTTTATCACCCACAGTTTTTGCCAAACGTGTTTTTGCTTTTCCCAACTCTGGGTTTCTTGTAAAGATTAGTAACAGCTTTTTAGTCATAAATTTTTTGCCCTTTTTTTAACCATTTTCCCCAGTCTTTATTAAAAGCATGCACTTTTTCAGTTGTATTATCTAAGGTATCTACGACTTGAAAATCGGCATTTTTCCATTTAAAAATTCCTCCATATAAATTATAAACATTGGTATAACCGGCCTCTACTAATTTATGTGCAACTGTTTCAGAGCGAATTCCTAAAGAGCAATACACCACAATTTTAGTATTTTTATCTGTTGGTATTTTTGTTAGTGTTTCTTGAAGTTTAAAATGGTCATAACCAACATAAATAGCTTCTTTTAAATGACTAACTTTAAATTCTTTTTCTTCTCTTGCATCCAATAAAATAGCTTTTGTTGCCGCTAACTCTTCCACAGAAATGTAGGAAACATTTTTTTTGTTCCATTTATTTAGTAGTTTATCAAGCTTTTTTTGTGCATTTACGGTAGCTGATATCAGTAAAAAAACGATGAAGATTTTTTTCATTTTATTTGAATTTGAGGTTCTTGCCTGCGCAAGAATTACTACAATGCACCAATAGTTAAATTAGCAACAACCCCCACCATCATAATGAAAAGTAGAAGGAGAAAAGAAAATATCATCTCTACCTAAGCTTTCTAATGCTGCAGCTGTTTTATCGCAAATCGCCAAAGGTTGATTTTTTAATAAAGTGTGCCCTAAGCCATCATCAAAATAATCTTCATTGCCATAATAAATAGCCGCTTTTCCTGTAAATATACAAGGCCCGTCTTTTGGCATCGGGTCCTTAATTGCAGCAACTTCAATTGATTCTATGTAAATTAATTCGTCTGTTGGATAGTTTTTTGGATCTAAAATTCTGTATGGTTTTCTAGCTCTAATTTCAATGGTTCCAAAACCTGCATCCGTTAATGCTTTTACATAATCTGCTATCGATAAACTACCACTTAAACACAGGGCACGCAAGCGGTCATCATTTCTTAACGCATCATTCATTGGTTGTTCGCAAGTAGGATCACTCATAACCAAACGCCCATGAGGTTTTAAAACTCGGTGCATTTCTTGGATAGCTTTCTTTAAATCATCTGACTTAAATATATTAAAAAGACAGTTCTGCGCAGCAACATCTATAGAGTTGTCTTCAACTGGTAAATCCATTGCATCTCCTTTTCTTAGATCAACAAAATCACTTTTAAACCATTCATTTTGCTCTTCAGCTATTTTAAAGTTGTTACGAGATGCCTCTAACATTTCATCAACAACATCTAAACCTATTACGCCGCCTTTGCTTCTATTAAAATACGAAAACTGTAGTAATTCCATTCCACCACCAACACCAACATATAACATTTTTGGGTTGTTTGTTAAATCGCGCGCATGCACTGTAGAACCGCACCCGTAATTCATTTCTTGCATTATTCTTGGAATTTTTAATCCAGGTAATTCCCAAACAGGGTTTGTAGTACAGCAAAGTCCAATATCTGGTGTTAAAGCTGCTTCTTTATAGACATTATGTGTGGTTTCTAGATAACTCATTTTCTTATTTTATGTTTTTTTACAAGTGGTTTAAATCTCTTGTAATTTATGCTACAACACCCTGGCAACTGCTTCCTGCGCCAGCAGTACAACCGTAACAATGTTGATTAATAATAATATTTCTATCTTGTAACAACTCCTCGTTGTAATCTGATATGTGTTTTATTTTACTGGCAACTTTTAAATTTAGCATTTGGTTAAAATCGCAATCAAACAACCAGCCGTCCCAACTTACAGAAAGTGTGTTTGTACACATAACATTTTCTACAGCTGCAGGATTGTATGCGTCTAACAATGAGTGCATATAATCTTCATAATTATCGGAAGCAATTAAATAATCTAAAAAACGACTAATTGGTAAATTTGTAATTGCAAAAAGACTATGAAAATCAATATTAAAATCTTCTTTTAAAGCTTTCTTAAAATCGTTTTGCAGTGCTTGTTGGTCTCCAGGTAAAAATGCTCCCGAAGGATTGTATACCAAATCTAATTTTAAATCGGAATTTGGTATTCCGTAACCCACTGCATTTAATTCTTGTAAGGCTTTTATAGATTTGTCAAAAACGCCTTCTCCACGTTGTTTATCGGTTTTTCCACGCGTCCAATGTGGCATAGAAGAAACTACATGTACATTGTGTTTTTTAAAGAATTCTGGTAAATCGTAATATT
>CAYWOM010000359.1:0-2610 GCA_964459905.1 uncultured Polaribacter sp.
ATCAGGTACCAACGCAATAGAGTTTATATTATCTTTTGCATAAAAACCAATGACCCCTACTTTATACAGTTCTTCTTCCCAAACTACTTTTGCACCATATCCCATACGTTTAAATGCTGGTAAGGTTTGTTGTTGTCCATCATCTTCGGTGGCTTTTAATAAACGACCGTACATGGCACTGATGCAAAAAGCACCTTTTGGGGTTAATTCTAACCCTCCTCCTGTAAATTGGTGTCCGCTTAAAGTATATGGCGAAAATGTCATGGCTATATCTCCCAAATGTGCCTGTACCCATTTGTATTTAGGACTTATGCTTACTCTATTAAACTTAAACGGCGTGTCATAACCTAACTGACTTCCTTGGTTAGAAAAACTATAGCTTAAAGGCATTTTAAACGTTAGCCAACCAATGTTTAAATTTCCATGTAAAAAATAAGTAAAGGGTTCACGAGAACTACGCCCATTAGAATTGTAAAAAACACTATTGGCAGATATACCGCCATTTATTTTTAATGGACTGTTTTTTAGTTTATCTAACGTTTTACTACCTATGTTTTCTAGGTCTTGGCTGTAACCAGAAAACGCTACCAACAAACATAAAAGCAATACAAATCTATTGCAACTAATTTTTGTGCCTAAAAATAACGGTATTGCTTTTTTCAATGCTTTATTTATTTTTACTTTATATTCTTTCTAATTGCTACTTTTTAAAACGTATAAAAATTAGTTGCAGCTATTATATGCTGTGATAATTTTTTCTAAATCCGCTACTTTTTTCAAATCGATGGTAGATGGATTGATACTATCTTTTATAGCAGGACAATCTGATAAATATTCATAAACTTCTTCAAATTGTTTTTATAGAATTCTCTTTTTGAAACATTTTTGAAGCACCAACTACAAGTCCTTTTTATGTACCTTCTTTCTTTAAAATATAGTAATTAAAAGAAAAGGATTTATACAATTTTAATTTTCCTTTTGTGTTTACCTCTAAGTTAAACTTAGGCGCAGTCATGTCACCAGTTTTTATACCTTGGTAGCATTCTTTTGTATCATCTAAACAGAATCGAACACCATTTTTTGCTTTGTAATCTGTGTATTTAAACTTTCCGTTTTCTTTGGTTGTTTTTAACATAGCAACACCACCGTAATTGGTAAGGCTAGATATATTAGATTTTGTGCTTTCTAACTCGTTAAATTCTATTTTTAGTTCTCCTTTAAAACTATTTTCTTCTGTATCATAAACAGTTGCTGCTTCGTTGTAAATATTAGTAGAAGTCCCTTTTTCTGCAGCAATTCCTTTTTGCCTGTTTTTTATTCTAATTAGTGCTTTTTTAGCTTGCATATCTCCTAAAGTATAGCCCGCAATAATTAAACGTTCTACTATTTTTTGCGCTTTCTCGTTTGCATCCGTTAACGAAACTGCGTATTTAATTTTCTGTCCATCAAAGAGGCTAATAGTACCTGGGTCATACGTAGCTACAACAAATGCTTTGGCATCATAAACCGTTATTCTAGAATAATTCATGTTCTTTAAAAACTTAGTACCATAACTACCCACCAAAGTATCTTTTTTACCTACTTTATAAATAGCATTTTTATCAAATTTTAGGTTAAAATTAGTTACGGCTTTATAGGCTTCTATATATTCCTTTTTCTTGTCTTCTATTTTTGTGCTCTTTGGTCTTGATTGCGCAAAGAATTCTTCAATATTTTTTACATTAAGACCAGTACTACTTAAAAATTGGTTCTTTTTTATTAAATGTCTTACTAAGGTTTTTTCTCCACTAAAAGAAAATTTTAAACCACTTATATCATAATCGCTATAATAGTCTTCTGTACTGTTTGGTTTGTTAAATTTTAAATATTTAATTAATTCTGTACCGTTTAAAGTTTCTGCTGTTTCTGAAATAAATGCTAACTCACACACTAAATTATCTTCTATATCTTTTATAGTATACTGGTTTCTTTCTGTTTCTATAAATTTACAAACCTCTTTTTTGTCTATAGATAATGTGCCTTTTTTTACTTTAATCTTTTGGCTATATACATTTACCATACATAGCATTACTAATAAGCTTATTGCTTTTTTCATTTTCTTTTTTGTTTTATTTCTCTACTTTTTTTTATAAAAATCATCATAAACACTAATTCCTCTAGTAGCTAAAATATAGATAACCCAAATTTGAAAACCTATCCAAACTAATGCTACAACTAAAACTAAATAACCTAAAAAATGACTCTTTTTTTTATACTCTATAACTTTAATACCATCTATTTTTAATTCATATAGTTTATTTTTTGAATAACTATATGAGTACTGTTTATCATTAACAATGTTTTTATCAAAAATTATTTCACTACCAAAGCTGTATCTATTTAAGGTAGGTTGCTGAAATATAAAAGCTAGCTTATCAATGACAGAATCATTGATAACTGTAGATACCTTTTTTTTTTCATCATTTAATATTGCTAATGCAACAAATGGAGAATCACCAATTCTGATTTTTTCTATCATAATTAATGATGGAGCACTGTTTTTTGTGATTAATTCGCTCTTATTTTTATTATATGAAAATATCCCATAACTAAGATATAATAATATAAGCC
>CAYWOM010000360.1:0-2607 GCA_964459905.1 uncultured Polaribacter sp.
GCTGCAGACAAATTCCAGTTTCTACGACAGAATTACAAAGTCAGAACTAAAAAACGTTCTATTAAAGGTTAAAGAAACTTCAAAAAAATTAGATTTACCGACTGTTTTACTAAAATTCGACTCAAAAACAAAAAGTAAAACCAACACTCTAAATAAAACAATACTAATATCTGATTTTCACAACACTTACAAAAACGAGTTTACAAATGTAACACCTACGTTTTCGGCCATAAAACTAACTTCTTTAAAAAAGAATAACATTTCTATTGACAGTGTTTTTATAAACAACGTAAATGCCACAAATTTTACGGTTAATATTGTAATAAAAAATCAAGGAGCAAAACAAAACAACATTCCAATTGCTATTTACAACAACACAACACTAATTAGCAAACAGTCTTTCTCTATTAATAAAGACACAAAAAAAACAGTTCAATTTACCATTAAAAATCAATCTATTTTTTTAGGAAAAATAGCGCTAAATTTTAGCGACATTTACTCCTTTGACAATGTCTTTTATTTCACCTTCAAAAACAACAAAAAAATTAATGTTTTAGCAATAGGAAACAACAACAATTACCTATCAAAAATTTACACAAAAGATGAATTTAATTTCACTAATTCCACCCTTCAAAACATTAATTACAATCGCATTTCTAAACAGCAATTAATAGTCTTAAATGAACTAAAAAATATTCCAGAAATCTTAACAAATTGTTTACTTACGTTTTCTAAAAACGGGGGACATATTGCCATAATTCCTAATAAAAATTTAGAGACTTATTCTTACAATAGTTTTTTATCAAAATTAAATATTGGAAAAATTACACCTCAAATAAATGACACTTTAAAAATTACAACAATCAATTATGATCATCCACTTTTTAAAAATGTATTTTCTAAAAAAGTGAGTAATTTTCAATACCCGAATGTAAAAAATTACTACCCAATTTCATCTAAAAAAAGCAGTACTATTATTTCTTATGAAAACAATTCTCCGTTTTTATTACAAGTAAAGAATACCAACGCCGGACTAATTTATTGGTTTTCGAGTGCCATCAGCAAAAAAAACAGCAACTTCTTATACTCGCCTTTAATTGTACCTGTTTTTTATAATTTTGGGAAATTGAGTTTTAAGCACTCACAAATGTATTATAGAAATAGCGAAGAAAATAAAATTGATATTGAAACAACGTTAAATAAAGATGAAATTTTAAGCATTTCTAATAACAAAACTTCTTTTATTCCGTTGCAACAAACCTATCAAAACAAGGTAACTATCATTACAGACAACAAACCTTTAAACGCAGGTTTTTATACTATTTTAAAAGAAAAAGACACTATAGAAACCATAGCATTTAACTACCCTAAAGAAGAGAGTTCTTTAAAATTTTTAGATTTAAAAGAAGTAGCATTAAAATATAAAAATAGCAGTATAGCTTCCTCTATAAAAGATGTTTTTAAAGAAATTGATAAAAAAAACGAAGTTCAATGGCTTTGGAAATGGTTTTTAGCCTTGGCAATTGTATCTTTGTTATTAGAAATTTTGATTTTAAAATTCTATAAACCATGACCACGCTTATAAAATCGGCAATAATCATAGACGCTTTTAGCCCTTACCACAATCAACAAAAAGACATTTTAATTAGCGATGGAATCATCCAAGAAATTGCGAATTCTATTGCTAGTAAAAAAGACTATCAACTTATAGAAAAAGAAAATTTACACGTTTCTTGCGGCTGGTTCGACACAAGTGTTTCTTTTGGAGAGCCTGGTTTTGAAGAACGCGAAACCATAAAAAACGGATTACAAGTTGCCGCAAAAAGCGGATTTACAGCAGTTGCAGTAAATGCAAATTCAAATCCAGTAATCGATAACAAATCGGCCGTAGAATTTTTAATAAATAAGGCAAATGGTTTTGCAACAACCCTCTACCCTATTGCTGCCTTAACACATCAAAGTAAAGGATTAGAAATGGCAGAATTGTATGACATGCAACAATCTGGTGCCATTGCTTTTGGCGATTATAAAAAACCAATTGTTAATGACAATTTAATGAAAATTGCGCTTTTATACGCTCAAAACTTTAATGGCTTGGTATTTAGTTTTCCTAAAAATAACGCCATTGCTGGAGAAGGAATTGCAAATGAAGGAATTAACAGCACAAAATTAGGACTAAAAGGAAATCCTGCGTTAGCAGAACACATACAAATTGCTAGAGATTTATTTTTATTAGAATATACCGGCGGAAAACTGCACATTCCAACCATATCATCAGCAAAATCTGTAACCTTAATTAGCGAAGCAAAGAAAAAAGGTTTACAGGTAACTTGTAGCGTTTCTGCACATCATTTAACCTTAACGGATGATGAATTGCATAGTTTTAACAGTAATTACAAAACAAACCCGCCATTAAGAACAAATACAGATCTTAAAGCCTTACAAAAGGGTGTTAAATCTGGCGTTATTGATATGATTACATCAGATCATAACCCTATTGATATTGAACATAAAAAGGTAGAATTTAGCCAAGCAAAATCTGGCACAATTGGTTTAGAAAGTTTTTTTGGCGCTGTAAATTCTGTTTTAAATATCGATGATTTTATT
>CAYWOM010000361.1:0-2601 GCA_964459905.1 uncultured Polaribacter sp.
AATGTTGTAACGCAACAAAGTGTTGTTAACTAGTAAAGCAAATTTTTTTATTGAATAAGTCTATGTTTTTTTCTGTTTTAATCGTTTGTTTTTTAATTTAATCGTTTATTTTTTAATTTAATCGTTTATTTTTTTTTCTAATACAATTTTGTTGTATGTTTGCAATATTGTAAATAAATAAATACAATTACTTAAATAAGTAGCTAATTTATAGCAACTTATTTAAATAAAAAAAATAGCCCCTTAAGTTGAATTTAATTACTTTAAATACAGAGCTCCTAAAAGAAAAAAACTTCTTTTACCTATGTAAAAAACACATAAGTTTATTGCTTTGTTGTTTTTGTTTCATTTCTGTAGTAAACTCTCAAAACAATACTGCTTATTCTTACGTTGCTTCTAATAGTAAGGTAGTTGGTTTAAAAAAAGGCTTCACTAAAACCATACTACACAAAAAAAGTAAAGTATTTATAAAAGAGAATGTTCCTTTTTACGGGTTAAACCAATTAACAAATACTGAGCTTATAGTTTTTAAATCTACACGTAAGTATTTTAGAGCAAGCAGTAAACAGTTTGTTGTTGGTAAAGCAAAGGCAAAAATTAAAGAAAAACTACTTAAAAATCATATTTGCTTTAGCCCTATTGGCAAAAACTCTTATCAATATAATTTTTGGTACAATAAATTGGTAATTGCTTCATTGCATCAAAAGAATAATAAAAGAAAAAAAACTTATACAGCCTTAAAAGTTAAAAAGAATACTGCTGTTTTAGCTCTTTTAAAAGCACACATAAAAAACAGCAATACCAAACCTTTTTTTAATAGCTCATTAGTCCGCAATTTATATTGCTTAGTTACTACTTATTCTAGGCCACCGCCTAACCCTAAAAAATATGCTATTACTGCCATAGCATAAAAACACACAAACCTATTTTTAGTATTAAAAAATGAAACCTTGTTTGTTGTATTTGCTAGCGTAAAAACTGGTGTAGCGCTTTGCTTAGGTATAACTTACTTTTCATTTTTATTTATAATATTATAAAATCTTGTATACAATACCAAGATTTTAAGTTATGGGCTAATTAGTTGTGTAAAGCAAGGTAGTTGTTACTGTTAATTTAGTTGTTTTTAGTGATTTACAAAAGACAAACAACAATAAAAAATAGTTAAAGTTAAAATACAATAGCTAAAAATAACAGACCCAAAAAGACCAATGTCTATAAACTAGTTTCTAATAAACCGCTAATGGTAAAAAACCAAAGGCAATAATTTAATTAAATAAAAAAAATAATGAAAAAATTAGTACTAAGCGCTGCTTTAATAGCAGCAAGTTTCTCAACATTTGCGCAAGTAGGTGTTGGTACAACAGACCCAAAAGCAACATTAGATGTTACTGGAGTAGTTACTGCAGATGCTGCTGTAGCAGACGGTATTATTGCGCCACGTATTACAAGAGCAAACTTAATAGCAAAAGACGCTGCTACGTATGCTGCAGACCAAGAAGGTACTATTGTTTATGTAACAGATACATCTGGTACTACAAACGCAGAAACTGTAAATGTTACTGCAGCGGGGTACTACTTTTTTGATGCTGCAGGTGTATGGCAACCTTTTGCAGGTGCTGCTGTTGCAGGTAAATTTGTAGATGGAACACCAGATGCCTCAGAAGCTGTTTATACGGCAGGTAACGTAGGTATTGGTACTGTT
Source organism: uncultured Polaribacter sp. (assembly GCA_964459905.1). Lineage (GTDB taxonomy): Bacteria > Bacteroidota > Bacteroidia > Flavobacteriales > Flavobacteriaceae > Polaribacter. The sequence goes on from CAYWOM010000361.1 coordinate 1,703, forward strand.
AATCCAACAGCTAAATTACATGTTACTAATGGAGAGGCTGTATCTGCTTTTTCAAGAGCCTCTATTGCGTTAGGTTTTGGTGATGCCGGTACCTACCAGCATTATATTCACGCAAGACATAACGGTGGAGTTGCAGAAGACAATGCTATAGATTTTTACACAAGTGATGGTACTGAAAATAGTGTATTCCCTACAAATTCTGTGCATGGAATGACTATCGATAACGGTAGTGTTGGTGTAGGAACAACTTCACCTAGTGCTGCTTTAGATGTGGTTTCTACAGGAGCAACAAATGCGACTAAAGCATTAGAGGTTAATAATTCTGCAGGTTCAGAAATCGTAACTGTTTTAGATGATGGTAAGGTAGGTATTGGAGCCACAGTGCCAAATGCTCAGTTACAGTTAGGAAATACAGTTGCTAATAGAAAAATAGTGTTATACGATACTAATAATAACGACAATCAATTCTATGGTTTCGGTTTAAATGGAGGTGTATTGAGATATCAAGTTGATTCTCCTACTTCAAACCATGTTTTTTATTCAGCTGTTGATGATGTAACTTCACAAGAGTTAATGCGTATACAAGGTAATGGTAACGTAGGTATTGGTAAAGCTGATCCTCAACATCCATTAGACGTAAACGGAACAATTAGAGGTAATAATTTAACAAACGGTGACGCTGCTGTTGGTTCAGGTGATTTAGGGTTATACTCTCAAAGTGCTAATTGGATGAGATACGTAACTTCAGGAGGCGCAAACCATGTTTGGTATATTGATGGTGATGCTGCAAACAATTTTTCTGGTGATACTAATTTAATGAGTTTAAATAGTGTACGGCTAGAAGTACAAACACAAATTATGGGTCGTAATTTAGTAGCTGTTGACCCTGCCGATAATGC
>CAYWOM010000362.1:0-2595 GCA_964459905.1 uncultured Polaribacter sp.
GCACTTATTATTTGGTTTTATTTACTTGCTGGAGAATATTTTTGGTTATATGCTTTTTTGTTCAATTTTAACTTGCCCTTTTTTACAAGCTGTTGTTGCTAAACTACGCGTTTTAAAAACTCGAATACACCACAAATATTTATCAATTCTCATAAAAAAAGTTAAAAAATAACGATTGTCTTTTTACAAAGGTATAAAAATGCTAAATTGCGCCTTATAAATTTAACGATTAAAATGAATAAAATAAAAAATATAATTTTCATTGCAGTTTTTTCAGCAATAATATACTCTTGTGGAGATAATAATTCTGGTACAGTAGATAATTTTGATCATGAGGCACAAGCATTTATTGATAATGATACGTTGGTTTCTTTTTTTAAAAATCATTATTTCGACACAACTGTAGATTCTCTTAAACCAATTATTTCTGGTAGAACATCCCTTTTTGATGACGTGAATTTAAAAACAATGGACGTTACAGAAAATGAAATAGATTATAAACTATATTATTATATAAATAGTGTTGGAAACCCACAGCCAGCTAAAGGTTTTCCTACAGTAATGGATTCTGTTTTGGTAAATTATTACGGACAAAGAATTGTTGATACAGATAGTATTAGTGTTACTTTTGATAATAATTCTGCTACTTGGTTTAGATTAAACGACGTAATTAGGGGGTGGTCTCATGGTTTTACCAATTTTAAAGGGGGTGAAAACATTACAGGAAACGGACCAATAACATACCAAGGCGGCGGAAAAGGAATCTTATTTATACCTTCTGGATTGGCGTATAGAAATGCTGGTAGTGGAAGTATTTTTCCGAACGAAAGCATATTGTTTTATATAGATTTATATGATGTTATAGAAAATACAGACCAAGATAATGATGGAGTTGCTTCTATTATGGAAGATCCTGATGGAGATGGAGACCCAAGAAATGATGATACTGATGAAGACCTGATACCTAATTATAATGACACTGATGACGATGGTGATAGAATTCAATCAAGAGATGAGGATGTAAATGGAGATGGAGACCCTAGAAACGATGATACTGATGGAGATTTAATACCAAATTATTTAGACGCAGATGATGATGGTGTTGGAAAACTAACCATAAACGAAGACGAAAACGGAGACGGAGATCCTACAAATGATTTTAACGATCCTAATAATCCTACTTTACCAGATTATTTAAATCCTGATATTGGTTAATAATTATAAATAACAAAATTAAAAAGGCGTTTCAATATATATATTGAAACGCCTTTTTTAGTTGTAAAAAATGATGCTTTAGAATCTGTAAGACAATCCAATAATCATTTGGTTTACTCTAGTATCAAATTCTACATTGGTTGTGCCAGAAAGAAAGCTAGACTCAATTCCGTTAAAACCTCTTTCCCAACGAATATCTATACCAAGTTTACCTAACTCAATTCCTCCTCCAAATTGTAAACCTACTGTAAAACCATCTCCTTTTACATTAGAAATATCATTTATACTAAAATCAGAATCTATAATATATTGAAAAGAAGGACCTACAAATATAGTACCAACCTTAAAAATCTTTTTTCCTAATAAAACAGGAATATCAATTTTTTGAAAATTGTAAGAAGTTGTTTTTCCAGAAGTTTTAAAAACTACTTCATTTTCTAAATTAGTATACACCAATTCTGGTCTAACATACCAGCCAAGTATAGGTAATTTAACCCGTAACCAAACACCTGCATGGTAACCTGTTTTACTTTTTGCACCATCAAAAAAGTCTTCACTTACGTTTTTTATAGACTTAGAGTTATAGTTAATACCACCTTTTACACCAAACTGAATTTGTGCATTAGAATTTTGGCTACATACAAAAGCCAAACATAAAATAAAAATTATTTTTTTCATACTGTTTTTTTTTTTTTAAATAAATTTTCCTTAAAAATACAAAATAAATTATTTTCTAGAAATTACTTTTTTCACAGCTTTTACAACAGCACTAGCATCTAAACCGTATTTTGCCATTAATTGTTCTGGTGTACCAGACTCTCCAAAAGTATCGTTAGTTGCAACAAATTCTTGTGGTGTAGGCGTATTTAAAGCTAAAGTTCTAGCAACACTTTCTCCTAAACCACCATATTTATTATGCTCTTCTGCAGTAACAATACAACCTGTTTTTGTAACCGATTTTAAGATAATATCTTCATCTAAAGGTTTAATTGTATGAATGTTAATTACTTCTACAGAAACTCCTTGTGCCTCTAATTGTTCAGCAGCTTGTAAAGATTCCCAAACTAAATGACCTGTTGCAACAATAGTTACATCAGTACCTTCTGTTAATAGAATTCCTTTGCCTATTTCAAATTTTGTGTCAGTTGGCATAAATACAGGTACTTTTGGTCTTCCAAAACGTAAGTAAACTGGGCCATCAAAATCTGCAATAGCAATTGTTGCAGCTTTGGTTTGATTGTAATCACAAGGATTTATAACCGTCATACCAGGCAACATTTTCATTAATCCAATATCTTCTAAAATTTGGTGTGTTGCTCCATCTTCACCTAAAGTAACACCTGCATGAGATGCACAAATTTTTACATTTTTACCAGAATA
>CAYWOM010000363.1:0-2594 GCA_964459905.1 uncultured Polaribacter sp.
AAAGGAAATTTTTGGAGAAAATTTTAAAAACATAGCCAAAGAACAGCTCGAGTTAATTATGACAATCTCTAACCATATTACAGAAATTAATGCGTTGGTAACTAAAATGACAGACCAGCGAAAGAATGCCAACAAACAAACAGGCTTAAAATCTGCAGAGTTGTATTGCAGCAAAGTAAAACCATTTTTCGAAGAAATTAGATATCATTGCGACAAGCTAGAAACCATGGTTGATGACAATTTATGGCCACTAACAAAATATAGAGAACTATTATTTACCAGATAAGTAATAAAAACACCTAGTAAACACTATTTAAATGTTAGAAATACACTACTAATTACACATGTATTACACCTCTTTTTTTTTTATTTTTTTTTAGTATAATATACTTTTAAGCCTTTGGCTATACTGTGTTTTGTGTACTTTTTTATGTTCTTATTGCACTGTGTAAGAACAAAAAAATATTCTCTTTATATGAAAAATGCAATAATTATTCTATATTTAATCTGTTTAAACTGCAGTACTATAGTGTAACAACTTGTTGTAAATGAGTTGTTTGAAAAATGTATAATCGGTGTCTTAAGAATTTACATTTTACCTCTCTCATCCTCCTTTTATCTTTTAGTAGTATTTCATATTCTATTTACAGAAGAGTACTTTGATTTACTAAATTTTTAACTAACATATTTTAAAATTATTTATTATGAAAAAATTATTAAGTATAGCTATGATATTAGCTACAGGTATGCTTTTCGCACAAGCACCATGTACCGATTGCGCTTTTTCTCAAATATCAACAGGAACTCGAGGAATGGCAGTTAATACAAGTGATGTAGCCCAAGTTGGGCTTGCAAATACAGCAAACGTACTTCAAGTAGGTCTTGGGAATTATTCTAATGTAGACCAAAATGGTCTTAACTTTGGTATAGGTGGTGTTTTAAATACGGCATATATTGATCAAAGTGGAACCAGGAACCATTCAGATGTTAGTCAACAAGGTGATGGTAATTTAGGTTATGTAACACAAATCGGTTTTGAAAACTATGCAAAACAAGATGTTGGTGTAGGTTTTGCCGAAGCTAATTATGCTGAAGTTTTTCAAAGTGGAAGTTTGAATACCTCTATACAGAAGCAGCGTTTCGATAATAACGATGCATATGTATATCAATTAGGTGTTGCTAATTATGCAGAACAAGACCAAAGTAGTGGTGCAGATGGTGTTGCAGGTAGCATTGCAATAATTTATCAAGACGGAGCTTTTAATGAATCTAAACAAGTGCAAAGAGGTAGTGATAACATAGCAGTCTCTACACAAATTGGTCTATCAAATACAGCTTATTCATCACAAACATCTGATCCGGGTAGTACTTATTTAAATTATTCTGATATTTTTCAAGATGGGATAAGTAACAAAGCATGTGTAACGCAAATTGCAACTGGAGGTGATAATTATAGTTTTATTTTACAAGATGGTTCTTCTAATAGTGCTTTTGTAGAGCAAGATGCTCTAGCATCTGGTAATATAAGTACTATTTTCCAAACAGGTATTGGTAACTTAGCTTGTGTAAAACAAACTGGATTATAAGAATTTACTGTTTATATAAAGGAAGGAGAAATCCTCCTTCCTTTTTTATACGAATATGATAAAAATACTATAGACCTATGAAAAATACTATATACATATCTTTAATAACTTTCTTTTCTTTGGTTGCTACTATAAATATATATGGGCAAGAAGAAAAAATAGCTTCATGTTTTTCTAACGTAACACAATTAAATGCTAATAGCCCTTTAGTATTGCTAAATAATAGCGATATAAATTCTAGTACTTTATCTAGAATGTTAGCATCTTCTGGAAATAATATAAATGAAGTAATTATAAATCAAATTGGGCAAAATAATGTCATAGATATTAGTACTCATATTAATACTTCACAAGAAATAAGCCAGTTAGGAAATAATAATTATTATAGTTTTATAGACTATTACAGCAACAGTACAAACAATTTTAATGTTTTACAAAACGGAAACTCAAACTCCCTTCAAATTTACGGTACTAATTCATTGATAAACAATATTAGTATCGTTCAAAAATCTAATTTTAAGACCATTATTATTAATAATTATTAAAATGGAAAAGTATATATTTTTAACATTAAGTATTGTAATCTGTTCTATTAGTTTAGCTCAAACTGGAAAAGTGTATGGGAAAATTAATATGATTAAAGAGGATAATTTTATTACACTAAAAGCACAAGTTGAAAATAGAAGCATAATACATAAAGATCAATTAAGTTATAATTTAGTAGCTTTAATTAAAGGAGTTAACGGTAACTATTCTAATAACAATCAATCAGGTAAATTTTCATTAAAACCTCAGGAAGAAAAAGAGGTCTCTGTAATAAGAATAAATTTAAATAGAGAAGAAGAACTAAGAGTTTATTTATTTGTAAAGAAAAAAGATGTTTTAATATCAAAAGATTCTTTATTCATTGTAGATAAAAAAAAAATGAAATTACAAAAATAAATGAATCTGATTTTGTTATAAAAGGAATTGTTATTGATGATGCAATTACTAAAATAGGAAGAGATT
>CAYWOM010000364.1:0-2594 GCA_964459905.1 uncultured Polaribacter sp.
TTCAGAAAATATAAAATACACTTCTGCGGCAATTTGTTTGTTGGTTTTTAAATAGGTTTCGTCTTTATGGTCAGTATTATCAGATGCTTTGGGGTCTACAAAAGGTAAATGAAAACGATGGCTTGCAGTAGGTATAAAAGGGCAATTTGTATCTGCATTATTACAGGTGGTTATAGCAATAAAAGGCTCAGGATTTGCAGCATTATCAAATCGTTTAGAAAATCCTAAAATACTTTTCTTAGTACCATTAAATGAAATTAAATACTTTGGATTTTGATGCGAAAAATCATCAACATTAAAATTAAAACCAACTGTTTGTAAGGTTTCTACGGTGTTTCTATGAAAAGCAGTTACTTCTGTTCCGCCAGAATATGCGTTAATATTTAGATTAAAATAATTGGCGGCAAAAAAACTCCAAACTTGTCCTAATTGACTTCTTCTAGAATTGTGTGTGCAAATAAAATTTAGATTAACCAACTCGCTTTTACTGTATTCTTTCGCAATTTCTGCTCCAATTTTAGATAATAGTTTTTCTCTCTCGATGTCTATTTCACTATTTTTTGCAGCATTTTTAAAAAAGTTTTCTGTAGAAGTTACAATAGTCTTTATCATGTTCTTATTTTTGCAGCAAAGATAAGATTTAATTGAAGTAATTTAAATTAAAATAGAGTTAAGAATGTTTTTAGAAATTGGAAACAAAGTAGCCGTTTTAGATGATGTTCTAAAAGGAATTGTAGTTGCTATAGAGCAAAAAACTGTTTCTGTAAAGACAGCAGATGGTATGATTTTTAATTTTTCTGCATCAGAATTGGTTAGAATTGATGTAGAACAACACGAATTGTCTAAATACTCCGATATAAATAATCCTCTTTTAAAAGAAAAAAAAAGCGATAAAAAATTGGTAAACAGCTTTTTTAAGAAAGAGAAAAACGAGGTAATTTTAGAGGTAGATTTGCATATAAATCAACTTACAAAATCTACAAGAGGTTTAGATAATTACGATATGTTAAACCTGCAATTAGATACAGCTAAAAGAAAAGTTGAGTATGCAATTAGTAAAAGAATTCCTAAAATTGTTTTTATTCATGGTGTTGGAGAAGGGGTTTTAAAATCTGAATTACAAACAATGTTAAATAAATATCCTGTAAAATATTACGATGCCTCTTATAAAAAATATGGTTTAGGAGCCACAGAAGTTTATATTTATCAGAATATAGTAGACTAAAATAAACGTATTTTTGCCTTATGAATCCTATTTATTTAGACAACGCAGCCACCACAAAAATAGATGCAGAAGTGCTAGAGGTTATGTATACTTCTATGCAAGATAATTTTGGAAACCCTTCTTCCACGCATCAATTTGGTAGAAAAGCAAAATCGGCTGTAGAAACTGCAAGAAAAAATATAGCAGCTTATTTTAAAGTTTCTGCTAGCGAAATTATTTTTACTGCAGGAGGTACAGAAGCAGATAATTTAATTTTACACAATGCTGTTTTAAATTTAGAAGTTACCAGAATTATTACTTCTAAAATAGAGCATCATGCCGTTTTACATACTTGTAAACATTTAGGAAAAACAGCTGATATTCAGGTAGATTATGTTAATGTAGATGAGTATGGTACTGTAGATTTTTCTCATTTAGAATATTTACTAGCTAATTCTGATAAAAAAACATTAGTAACTCTAATGCATATTAATAATGAAATAGGTACCATTTTACCTTTGGGTAAAGTTAGCAGCCTGTGTAAAAAACACCAAGCTTTATTTCATTCAGACACTGTGCAGGCAATAGGGCATTACAACATCGATTTACAAAAAACACCCATAGATTTTATTGTTGCAAGTGCGCATAAATTTCACGGGCCAAAAGGGGTCGGTTTTGCTTATTTTAAAAAAGGTTTTGGAATTTTGCCAATGTTACATGGTGGTAATCAAGAAAAAGGAGCTAGATCTAGTACAGAAAATGTACATGCTATTCTAGGAATGGAAAAGGCATTAGAAATTGCGATTTCTAATTTAGAAAAAGATAAAGAGTACATAAAAGGTTTAAAAGGTTATTTTATCTCAGAATTAATAAAGCTGTCTAATAGTATTCAATTTAATGGATTATCATCTAATTTAGAGAACAGTAGTTATACCATTTTAAATGTTCGTTTTCCGTTTCAAAATGATATGCTGCTATTTAGTTTAGATTTAGCTGGTATAGCAGTTTCTGGAGGTTCTGCTTGCCAAAGCGGCAGCAATAAAGGGTCTCATGTCTTATCTGAAATTCTTTTAAAACCAGCAGCAGATAAAACGTCTATTCGTTTTTCTTTTTCAAAATTCACTACAAAAGAAGCCATTGTTAAAACAATTAAAGAATTAAAGAAAATACTTTAATTTTTACCTACTTTATTATAGGCGTTTATCATTAAATATGCCCATATTATTACGCAAATTCCAATAAAAACAGAAAAATATAAAATAATGTTATCTGGACTCACGGCTAATTAATTTTATGTAAATCATTACACCTAATAAAGTTGGAGCCCAAAGGCCTAAAAAAATTCCGTGTAATTTATCACCAGTTAGAAAAAGATACTCTGCCAAAAGTA
>CAYWOM010000365.1:0-2588 GCA_964459905.1 uncultured Polaribacter sp.
TGATATCACTGGAATTATCTACCGCCATACTGCAATAGTCCAACTAGGGGTTCGAATGTGTTACCACACTACAAGTTATTAAGCTGCTGCTCTCGGGCTCTACTATTCTTTAATTATTTACGTTATAAGCTCTTCAGAGCCTCACAATCGGATACCTTTCTCAAGTAATCCTGTAAACCAAATTGGATGCGTATCTCCAGATTCGGAACATATCGTTCCTATTCCAATTGCGACATAAAATCTGTCAGGAATGCACGTTACTGGCATGCCTGGTATCATGGGTTGAGATGGTGGATCAATGCCCAGAAAGTCGACGGCTAAGGCTCTGAAAATAGTTTTGTCACAGCTCTGGTGCATGGCCGATTATCCAATATATCCGACATATGAAAGATGTGTCCTCCTCCTACAGGCCAAGACCTCATCAGCTGTTCTCCCCCAACATACATTATAAACCGCTGTTCTCCCACAACACAAACATTATAATAAATTACCTATGTGTGTAATAATTCTATGGCAAGCAAAAAGAAGAGGTGGCACAGGTGTTAATTTAGCTTTAGGAGTTGGTATTATGTTTTTATATGTGTTTTTGATGAAAATTGCTGAAGTTTTGGGCGCAGTTGCTGGTGTAAATTCATTGTTATACGTTTGGATTCCTAATATTGCATTTGGTTGTTTAGCTGTATATCTGTATTTTAATGCAAGAAAATAAAATTAGAAATTATCTTTTATTACACTTCATTGTATTTATTTGGGGTTTTACAGCAATTTTAGGTGCATTAATATCTATTGATGCAATTCCGTTAGTTTGGTTTAGAATGTCTTTAGCGGTACTTTTTTTAATCATTTATTTTATCTTTAAAAAAAGGTCTTTTACCATTGATAATAAAGGAATTATAAAGTTTTTATTTACAGGAATTATTATTGCCTTACATTGGGTTTTCTTCTTTAAAGCTATAAAAGTTTCTAATGTTTCTGTGGCTTTGGTAACCATGAGTACAGGTGCGTTTTTTACTTCTTTAATAGAACCTATTTTCTTTAAAAGAAAGGTAAAAATGTTAGAAATATTTTTAGGGTTGATTGTAATTATTGGTTTGTACATTATTTTTAATTTTGAAACTCAGTATAAACTAGGAATTATTTATGCCTTAATTGCTTCTTTTTTGGGGGCTTTATTTGCTGTTTTAAACGGCCTTTTTATCAAAAAATATGAAGCAGATACTATTTCTTTATACCAACTATTTTTTGGAGCACTTTTTATTACGTTTTATCTAATGTTTACAAATGCTTTTACACCTTCATTTTTTGTGTTATTAAAAACCGATTGGGCTTATTTATTAATTTTAAGCAGTATTTGCACAGCGTATGCATTTGTGACTTCTGTAAAAGTGATGAAATTTATTTCGCCATATACAGTAATGCTTACTGTAAATTTAGAACCTATTTATGCCATTTTTTTAGCTCTTTTTATTTTTGGTGATAAAGAAAAAATGAATCCAGAATTTTATATTGGCGCTTTTATTGTTTTGTTTGTGGTTTTCCTTAACGGAATAATTAAAAATAAAGCAATTATTAAAAAGAAATTTCAACAAAAAACACTCAGAAAAAAGTAGTTTCTTTTTAGCTAAAAAATTAAATTTTGTAGTATGTTTGTTATAACTAACAACTACAAAATGGAATATTTAGATTTTGAAATGCCCATTAAAGAACTTCAAGACCAGCTTGGAAAATGTAAAATTATTGGGAAAGAAAGTGACGTAGATGTTACTGCTACTTGTAAGAAAATTGAAAAAAAGCTAGAAAAAGCTAGAAAAGATATCTATAAAAACTTAACGCCTTGGCAAAGAGTTCAACTATCTAGACATCCAAACAGACCCTATACATTAGATTATATTAGAGCTATTTGTGGAGACACATTTATGGAACTTCATGGAGACAGAAATGTAAAAGACGATAAAGCAATGATTGGCGGCTTAGGTAAAATTGGCAATCAATCTTTTATGTTTATTGGTCAACAGAAAGGGTTTAATACCAAAACACGTCAGTTTAGAAACTTTGGAATGGCAAATCCGGAAGGATATAGAAAAGCGTTACGTTTAATGAAAATGGCAGAGAAATTTAACATTCCTGTGGTTACTTTATTAGACACGCCTGGCGCATATCCAGGATTAGAAGCAGAAGAACGTGGTCAAGGAGAAGCAATTGCTAGAAATATTTTAGAAATGACCCGTTTAAAAACACCAATTATTACAATTGTAATTGGAGAGGGAGCTTCTGGTGGCGCATTAGGTATTGGAGTAGGAGATAGAGTTTATATTATGGAAAATACATGGTATACTGTTATTTCTCCAGAATCATGTTCATCTATTTTATGGCGTTCTTGGGAGTATAAAGAACAAGCTGCTGAAGCCTTAAAACTTACAGCAACAGATATGAAAAAACTTAAAATCATTGACAAAATTATAAAAGAACCTTTTGGAGGAGCTCATGCTAATAGAGAAGAAACTTTTAAAATTATTGAAAATGAAATAGCAAAAACATATGCTGCTTTAAGCAAATTAAAAACAAAAGATTTAATTACTGAAAGAATG
>CAYWOM010000366.1:0-2586 GCA_964459905.1 uncultured Polaribacter sp.
ACTGCAATTTAAAGAAAAATTCTCTGGTCTTATTGTTGTTCCAATGCGAAAATAAGATAACAGTTTTACTTTTGATCCTTAATTTTTATAACCGAGCTTTTAGAATGCAATCTGCAATAGCTAAACACTTAAATTCTAGGTTTTTTTATACATACACATAAAATAACGGTACAGACAAAAAATATTTTACAATAGGTAATAACCTTTAGCTGTAAATTTGTTGAAATAGACTTTCAATAGCAGTAAATTTTAAGATTAATTAGAAACCCGTAACATAACATTTGTGCATCCATCTTTAATATCAAGCAAAATAGTAGGATTATGATGGACTTCCTTGTCTTTTTGTGACTAATTTTCTTAGGTCGCTTTGTTAATAAATCCTTTTAATTTTATTTCCATTTCTAAAGGTGTTAAATATCCTAGAGACGAGTGTAATCTTTCAGTATTATACCAATTTATATAATCTTCTATAGATTCGTATAATTGGTTATAAGAAGTGAATTTGAACCTACACAGCCATTCGTGTTTAATAGTTTTAAAGAAGCTTTCAGCCACTGCATTATCCCAACAATTACCCTTTCTACTCATGGATTGTGTTATTTTGCTGTTGAAAGAAAAAAGACTTGTTATTTTATTACAGGTAAACAGAACTCCTCTATCTGAATAAAAAATAAAACTTAACCTGTCTTTTGTTTCTGGCTAAATACCAAGCTTTAATAATGGTGTTTTCAGCCGTCATATCTTCGCTTAAAGTAAAACTCACTAATTTTCTATCTGCAAAATCAATGATGATTGTTAGATAGTTCCACTTGTAATTCACGCTAATGTACGTAATGTTAGAAATCCATTTTTCTCCTATTTGTAGACTTGAAAAATCTCTATTTAGTTACTACAAATTTGCGTTTCAATACACTTTTTAAACCCATTTCTTTCATAAGCAATCCTATGACCTACAATATGTAAGGCCTTCCCGAGCTAGTTATTTTTTGAATGCGATTGCTGCCATATACTTCTCTACTAGCTTCAAAAAGAGCCTTAATCCTTTTATTTAGATAGATTCTTGTCGTCTGAACAACTATTGAGCCTTGGTTTTTAGCCAGTGATAATAGGCGTTTTTACGAACTTTCATGCAGGTACACATCTTCTTAACACTATAAATATGGGTGTTTTCTAAAACAAATTGATATCTTATAGGTCGCGTTCAATGATTACATCTCTTAATTCATTTTTTAAGGCTTTTAATTCTTGTGCTTCGATTAAAAGTAATTTCTTCTTTGAAAAACCGCCAGATCTTACTGTAAACTAACATTTTCAACGACTAATCATACCTGGATTTAAAACATATTCTTCACATAGTTGTTTGGGTTTAATTCCCGATTTTAATAGTTCTACTGGCATCACCTAAACTCGTTATCATGTTTTTTTGCCATAATCTAATATATAAATAATTTATGGCCTCTGAAAAATCGTCACAACAAAGGCAGACACTCCATAGCTTCAAATATAAAAGGGAAAACAAGCAAGCCTTGACGCTGCCGCTGAGGCTCATTTTAAAACAGTTCGATTTTTTAAATCAACATTATAAAGAAAAAATTCTCAAGAATGATAACTCCCGAGGGTTTTAAACTTACACACTTTATGAGATAGTGTCATATAAAACAAAACACCTAAATTCAAATTGAATTTAGGTGTTTTATTTTATTAAAAAATTGATGTTTTATTTCAATTTCTTTTTAACGGCAACTTCTTTGTAAGCTTCAATTACATCACCTTCTTGTATGTCGTTATAGTTTTTTAATTGTAGTCCACAATCATATCCTTTTGCAACTTCTTTTACATCGTCTTTAAAACGTTTTAAAGAGGATAACAATCCGTCATGTACTACAATTCCGTCTCTAATAATTCGTATTTGAGAATTGCTAAATATTTTACCAGACATTACCATACAACCTGCAATGTTACCAACTTTAGATATTTTGTAAACTTCTCTAATTTCTACATTACCGGTAACTTCTTCTTTCATTTCTGGAGATAACATTCCTTCCATGGCGTCTTTTAAGTCATTAATGGCATCATAAATAATAGAATACGTTCTAATATCTACTTCTTCTCTGTCTGCTACTACTCTTGCGTTTCCTTGCGGACGCACATTAAAACCAACAATAATTGCATCTGAAGCAGTTGCTAATAAAACATCGCTTTCAGTAATGGCTCCAACACCTTTGTGTAAAATATTTACTTGAATTTCTTCGGTAGATAATTTCTGGAAAGAATCTGTTAAGGCTTCTACAGAACCATCTACATCTCCTTTTAAGATAATGTTTAATTCTTTAAAGTCTCCTAACGCAATTCTACGTCCTATTTCGTCTAACGTTAATGTTTTCTGAGTTCTTACAGATTGCTCTCTTTGTAATTGAGATCGTTTAGACGCTATTTGTTTTGCCTCTCTTTCATCATCAAAAACAACAAATTTATCTCCTGCTTGTGGCGCGCCATCCAATCCTAAAATTGAAACAGGTGTAGATGGTTTTGCTTCTTTTAAATTGTTTCCTTTATCATCAAACATTGCTCTTACTTTACCACTGT
>CAYWOM010000367.1:0-2577 GCA_964459905.1 uncultured Polaribacter sp.
CTATAAAAATTATGAGCATTAAACACGCAGTAATTACCTCTGTAGATAGAGACGATTTAAAAGATGATGTTGTGGTAGTACTTTTTCATGATCATGGAAGTAGGTATGTTGGTAAAATGTATAATGACGATTGGATGCGCGATAGAGGTTTTATTGAGGATGAAATTAAAACGGCTGCCGATTTAATTAAAAATCATGAAGAAAAACCTATGATTGCTGCACAAACAGAAGAATTGGTATCGCATGCAATAGAGCGTATGCGTCATTTTAAAATAAGTCAAATTCCGGTAAAAGATGCCAACGGATTTGTAGGTTCTATAGACGAATCTGTGTTGTTACACCATTTTATTGCCGATAAAAATATTGCAGACAAACCTATTAAGGATATTATGGGAAAAGCATATCCTATTGTAAAAATGACTGCAAAATTAGAAGATATTTCTAAATTAATAACCAAAGATAACAACGCTGTTTTAGTAGATTTAGAAAACGGAAAACATCATATTATTACAAAATATGACATTATTAGTGCAATTTAATTTGTTGAAATGTTGAACTTGTTTCAAAATCTCATTAAAGGTATAAAATAAAAAAACCATCTTAAGCGAGATGGTTTTTTTAATCAACTAATTCAAATAATTTACACAATAAAGAGGTTTACTACGTCTCTTTAATTTTTAAAGGGCAAGTATTGTGCCAATAAATAAATGAATCTATTTTTTTTAAAATATTTTTAACAATTAAACAGCGTGTTTGTGTGCTTTGTAAGAAGAACGCACCAAAGCACCACTTTCTACGTACATAAAGCCCATTGCTAAACCTAAGGTTTCGTATTTTTTAAATTGCTCTGGCGTAATAAATTCTTTTACAGGTAAATGCATTTTTGTAGGCTGTAAATATTGCCCAATAGTTATTACATCACAATTTACGGCACGTAAATCTTTCATGGTTTGTATTACTTCTTCTTCAGTTTCTCCTAAACCTAGCATTAAACCCGTTTTTGTACGCATTCCGTTTTCTTTTAAGTATTTTAAAACCCCTAAACTTCTGTCGTATTTTGCCTGAATTCTAACTTCACGAGTTAGTCTTCTAACGGTTTCCATGTTATGAGATACCACTTCTGGGTGTACTGCTATAATTCTGTCTATCTGTTTGGTATTTCCTTGAAAATCTGGAATTAATGTTTCTAAAGTTGTCTTTGGGTTTGCTCTGCGAATTGCATCTACTGTTTCTGCCCAAATAATAGAACCGCCATCTTTTAAATCGTCTCTATCTACAGAGGTAATTACGGCGTGTTTAATGCTCATAATTTTTATAGAACGCGCTACTTTTTCTGGCTCGTCCCATTCTACAGTTTCTGGTCTTCCTGTTTTTACACCACAGAATCCGCAAGAACGTGTACAAATGTTACCTAAAATCATAAAAGTTGCAGTTCCTTCTCCCCAACATTCACCCATATTTGGGCAACTACCACTTGTACAAATGGTGTTTAGCTTATACTTGTCTACCAAACCTCTTAATTCAGTATACTTTTTACCAACTGGTAATTTTACACGCAACCATTTTGGTTTTTTTAATCTTTCTGGAAGAATTACAGAGTCTACAGCCATTTTTGTTCTATATTAAAGTGCAAAGATACAAAGTAAAGTTTTAAATACTTGTTAAAAACCATACACTAAATCCTATTAAAAAAACAATACCAATAATACTTAAAATACGTAGATAAATATTGGGTTGGTGTTCTTTTGGTGTGTGTTTTCCGGTAATTAATTTGTAATTTAAAATGGCATAAAAAGGTGCTGTTAAAAAGGATAAAATAGTGGCTATTTTTATTAAGAGCCCCATATTATCTAAAAAGTAATTTAAGATTAAAAAAGTACCTATAAATAAGAAAAGAATCCAAAACCAATACCCATATTTAAATTCTTTTTTAAATAAAAGTTTTGTACTTCTGTTCATGGCTCTTGGCGAGGCGTCTAATGTTGTAATGGTTGTGCTAAACATGGTTGTAAAAGCTGCTATTGCTATAAAAATGTAAGAAAATTCACCTAAGTTATTTGTATATAATTTAATTAACTGAGCTGCAAAAACACCTCCTTTATTAGAAAATGTTTCTCCAGATTTATACATTACTAAAGCGCCTAGGAGCAAGAAACAAATTCCGAAAAATAAGGTACTGATATACCCAATATTAAAATCGAAAATAGCATCTTTTCTTTTTGTTTTTAAAACGGTAGTTTTATCTTTTTCTACAGACCAAATAGAATGCCAAATAGAAACATCCATTGGTGCAGGCATCCATCCTAAAAATGCAATTAAGAAAGTAAGTTCTACGGCTCCAGAAGGTATAATTTGTGTAACATCAAAAACTTCTTTTGTACTAAATAGTGCTACAGAAACTGCAATAATTGTACTTATTGTTAAAATAACAATAATGTATTTCATTAAATTATCTAACAGTTTATATTTACCTATTATCAGAAAAATAAGACTAATAAACATTAAAAGTGTAGCCCAAATTACCAAGTTGTTTTCTGCGTTAAAAGAACCAAAAAGTTGCGATGCCAAGCCTGCAGT
>CAYWOM010000368.1:0-2571 GCA_964459905.1 uncultured Polaribacter sp.
CCCTTTTGGAAACGTTAAATATACCATGGATAATCTCTTATGGCCAGTGCAGTAGAATATAATTGACTCCATAACTATTGGTACTACTATATAGGCATCTACATGCCGTCTTTGATAATTTAATTCTATAAGGCTACTATCAGTGGCCAACTTTCCAAATTTCTTTCAAAGGGGAAAAAAGTTATGAATAGTGAAGAGGAACAACAAAATAGAAAAAGCAAAACACATAAAAAAAAGCGAAAGAGCAAAAGTAAATGAGCAAAAAAATTAGTATTGCCATAGACGGTTTTTCATCAACAGGTAAAAGTACCATTGCAAAATTATTGGCAAAAAAATACAATTATATTTATGTAGACACTGGCGCCATGTATAGAGCTGTTAGTTTATATGCCAAAAACCATAAATTTGTAGGTAAAGATTTTTTAAATACAGAACCTCTTATTGCAAGTTTATCTAAAATATCGCTTTCTTTTAAATTTAATAAAGAATTAGGTTTTTCAGAAATGTATTTAAATGGTGTAAATGTTGAAAAAGAAATTAGAACTTTAGCCATTTCTCAACTAGTTAGTAAGGTAGCTACCATATCTAAAGTTAGAAAAAAATTAGTTGCAGAACAACAATTAATGGGCAAAGATAGTGGTATAGTTATGGATGGTAGAGATATTGGAACCGTTGTTTTTCCGCAAGCAGAACTAAAGTTGTTTATGACTGCTTCTGCAGATAAAAGAGCCACAAGGCGTTATAAAGAATTGCTAGATAGAGGCGATAAAGTAAATTTTGAAGAAATACTTTTTAACGTACAAGAACGAGACCGAATAGACTCTACAAGAGAAGATTCGCCATTATTAAGAGCAGATGATGCCATTGCTTTTGATAATTCTGATATGGGAATACAAGAACAGTTTGAGCGTATTTGTGCTTTAGTAGATAGAGCGTTAATTATAAATTAAATTCATATAGAAATCTTTCCATGCCCAATCTTTTGCAAGATATGCTTTTGGAGAACTTAATTGCTGTCCTTTTCTAGAGCCTTCAACTGCATAGCCAAAAATATTCCAAATACCACCTTCATTATCTTTTAAAATATTTGGAAAATTACTTTCATCTAGTACAGAAAAATCTAAATTATCTATCGAGTAATAAGATGTAATAAACATTTTATTACTGTTACCTATTATAAGAACACTTTTATTGTTAATTATCTTTTTAAATATTGTTGTGCCATTATTAAATTTACTAAAAGGATATAACTCTATAGTTTCATCAATTTTTTTATTATTAATACCATAAATAATGTCGTTATTTATTAAGTATTCTTTATTTAATTGTGATGTACGTGCAACATTGTCTCTGTCTAAGTAAAAAACTTTAGCATTCGGAAAATTTTCTAAAACAGTTTTCCATTTAGTTTCTATTAAATTATAATAATTTAGTTCTTTTCCAGCATTTGGATTTTTAATTGTTTTCATTAACATTTGCGACAAAAAGAAAGTTTGATCTACATCCGAAGGAACCATATTGTCTTTATATAAATATCCAGAAGCAATAATTTCATGAGTTTTTCCATTAAAATTTCTGTCAAAACAAATTCCGCTTTTTGTAATTGGACAATAAGAAACGGCTAAATTATTTCCCTTAAAAACATCATTTACTACCTCAGAATAATTGGTATATGCATAAGGGTATACCCTAACTTCATTTTCAAAACTAATAAGAGCAACGTTATCATTTTCGTTTAAATCAACAATTTCACTTACGTTTTTAAATTGAGGATTATTCATTAAGTTAAATGAATTATAAATACTGCCTTTTAATTCATTTTCAGAGATAATCCATTTACATTCAGTGTTCTCATTTATACCTGTTTCATCAATTGTATTTGATTTACTACAGGATATACATATTAAAAACAAAACAATACGGAATGAATTCATTTTTATAAATTTAGTAGTAATAGTTCTCTTTTTTAAAAAATAGTCATATTAAGGAATATTTAAATATTTATGCGTTTGCAAAGAAATTTTCCATTTTGGATTTTTCATCACATAAGCTACAATTTCTTCGGTCATTTTTTCTTTTTTACTCCACTCTGGTTGTAAAAACAACTCACATTTTGCACCCACTTTAGCAGCTTGTTCCTCCGCAAAATCGAAATCAGATTTGTTGTGAATAATCATTTTTAATTCATCGGCCTCAGGATACACTTCAGCTAAAGGTAATTTTGTTTTCTTTGGCGATAAGCAAAACCAATTCCATTTTCCAGAAAAAGAATACGCTCCAGAAGTTTCTATATGCGTTTTTATGTTGTTTTTTTGAAGTAAATCTGTAATATAATCCATAGACCACATTAAAGGTTCGCCGCCAGTAATAACAACAGTATTGGCATGTTTTTTTACGTTATCTACAATAGTATCAGCCAAAGTTGGTGGGTGCAAATCTGCGTTCCAACTTTCTTTAACATCGCACCAATGGCAGCCTACATCGCAACCGCCAACTCTAATAAAATAAGCAGCAGTACCTGTATGACTTCCTTCGCCTTGTATAGTGTAAAATTCTTCCATTAACGGAAGC
>CAYWOM010000369.1:0-2569 GCA_964459905.1 uncultured Polaribacter sp.
ATTTAAGTTCAGATCTAATTTGTTTTATTTTTTTATTCAAAATATTTTATTATTGATTTTGCTATTGCCAAAGATAAACCATTTATTCCTTTTTTTGAAGTTAAATATTTTTCTTCATTTTTATTTGAAAAGAAACCTAATTCAATTAAAACACTTGGTACAAATTCTATAGAATTTCTAAGTACTGAAAAGTTATCATATTTAATTCCTCTTGATTTATAATCTAATTTTTCGGTAACTATTTTGTTCAATATAGTTGCATAATTTTCTGCCTTTTTTGTGTTTAAAAATAGTTCATTTTTTTTATTATTTTGTATATAAATTTCTAGTCCGTTAGCATATATATTTGGGTTGTGATTGCAATGTATAGAAATGAATAAATCAGCCTTGGAAATTTTAGCATATAATGGTCGTTTTTTTAAGGGTATAAAAACATCTTTATTTCTAGTTAAAACAACTTCTACATTTTTAGAATATTGCTCTAAATAATATTTTGAAAATTGGGCGACAAATAAATTTAAGTCTTTTTCTTTTATATTATTTTTAGAAATAGTTCCATTGTTAAACCCACCATGACCAGGATCTAAAACAACAATATATTTTTTATTATTATTCTCTTTTTTTTGAAGGGAATAACAAAGTAAAGGAAGTGTTAAAAATAAAATAAAAAAGGATTTCTTCATATAATTTTTTTAAAAAAAAAAGAGAAATATAATATAGCAAATATACGATAAAAAGTAGGATTTTAATTTTGACAATTTGCGTAAGCAAAATTTTTTTTTTTGAGTTTGATTGTGGGTATTAATAGGAAAGCGAGAGGGAGTGGGGGAAACCCCCACTCTGAAAGTAGCGCAAGCACCACTTATTTTCCTATTATTCAACTTTTTAAGTTGTGGTTTTTAATGTTTTTCTTTGTGGTAAATTTTTATTAATTGTGGTATTGTTTACCACTGTTTTTTATTATATATTTGTATTTGAGTAATTTAAGTGTCTAATTTTACCACATTTTATGAAAAAAAAGCCAGAATCACAGTCTATACGTATTTCTAAAGATACAATAAAGATCATTAAAAGTCAATCAATAAGAGTTGGTTTATCATCAAAAGATTGGGTAGAAAAAGCCGTATTTTTTATCTATAAAACAGGATATGATATTATTGATTTTGAAAACACAAAATCAAAGTCTGTTGAGGATCGGCTTATCGGATTTATAAGAAGAAGAGAAACTGATTTTTTTTTACCAATGAATAACTATTTTTTGGAAAATATAAAAATGCAATCTTTGGTTTTAAAAGGATTGGAAAATTTTGGAATTATTGATTTACTCGAAAGACAAGAGGTAAAAGAACAACTAGAAAAGAAATTAATAGACCCATCACAAGTAATCTATAAAAAGGTAGAAAATCAAGCTGAAAATAACAGTAATAATCTGGTTGAAAATCAACCAGAAATCACTTCTGAAAATAGCCGAAAAACGGAGGAAAAATCAGTACAAAAAATTAAAGAATATGAACTAAAAATTCAGACATTAGAACATACAAATACAGTCTACTTAGAACAATTAAATTATTTACTTTCAAGCATAAAATCTGGAGGTGCATTAAGTGGGTCAAAATATGTTATAAATATTAATTCAAATGATTTAAAAAGGATCAAAAAATTAATTTTATAATGTATATAGGTGTTCAAAAAACTACTTCTTATGCTTCAAATAAAGGTAGTGCTTCCAATGCGGTTGACTACTTGGAAAAGGAAAATTCAGACAAAGAATTTTTTAATCAAGAACAATTTTTTAATCATTCAAGTTCTAATATCTCTGGTATAAATGCTAAAAAAAGCTTAGATAATAATAAAGGAAAATTAGGAAAAAATGACACTAAATTTTTTATGTTAACAATAAGTCCATCAGCAGATGAACTAAAACATATTGGAAATGATAATGAAAAATTAAAATTATTTACACAAAAAGTGATGGATAACTATGCTGAAAATTTTAACAGAAATTATAAAAATGGCGATAATTTAACAGGTAATGATTTGGTGTATTTTGCTAAAATTGAATATGAAAGAACATATAAATATTCAAATGAAAAGGATGCGAATATCATAATTTCTAATAGAAAAATAGATAAAAAAATTGATGAGTTAAGCTTAAAAAAAGGAGATTTTAAAACCGAAATAAAACAATTAAAAACCGATTATCAAAGAAATGATAAAGGAAAAATAATAAAAGAGGGGGTTAATAAAAGTGGAGATAATCGTCATATACATGTTTTAGTTCATAGACACGATAAACGAAAAGAATTAAAATTATCCCCTTTATCAAATGCAAGAAATACTACAAAAAAACAAGTTGGCAAGAGTGGGGAACGAAGGGAAGTACAAGCAGGTTTTAATAGAAAAGAATTTAGTTTAAAAGGCGAAAAAACGTTTGACGATACTTTCAATTATAAAAGAAAAGAACAAGATAAATACAAAAACAAAGGTAAAAATAAAACTAAAAATCCGCTTAAAATATCAATGATTACAAATCCAATTGCATATTCGAAATCAGCTATAAAAACAGCAG
>CAYWOM010000370.1:0-2565 GCA_964459905.1 uncultured Polaribacter sp.
TACAAGATGGAAGAAAAGGATTAAACGCAGTAAACGTAAGAGTATTATAATATATATCTATTACTAGTTAATTTTTTATCTAAAAGCCTATCAAATTTGATAGGCTTTTTTTATTTTCGTTTTTTTTAATTCTAGTTTTATATATATATAATTAATACATTTAACCAAAATTCTAACTTTAATACAAACTAGACTTAAGTTTTTAGGTAATATTTAGGATATACAATTATGACAGACGGAAGACAAAGAAAAAATATTAAAATTGATCAATTTGTAGAAATTGTTCAAAAACACCATCAAAGATCAGGAGAATTAACACAAGGTATGGTTGCTAAAATACTTACCAAATCTCCAAATCATCCGCATGGAATTAAAGTAGAATTAAAATCGAATCTTGTTGGTAGAGTTAAAAATATAATTACTTAATAGGAATTTTTATTTCATAGACCTTTCTGCTCTTATTGTTTAGTTTGTTTTCTCTTAACCAAGCATTGTGTATTTTTAGTTCTTTATAGGTAATTCCAAACTTTTTTGCAAATAATGTAATATTATTAATAATAGTATCAACTTTAACCGTTCTGGTTTCAGAGAGCGTATATAAGTCAGTTTCATCAAAAACAAAACCATATTTTTCTGGGTTAGAAATTACTTCTTTTAAAGCAATTATTCTAAAAACATATCTTTCTGTTTCATTTGGTAACAAGGCATTATAGTAGTTATCTACCTGTTGTGCTTCTAATCTTTTAGAAACTCCGTAATTTCCTGCATTATATGCAGCAGCAGCCAAAGTCCAAGAGTTAAAACGTTTTTGTGCATCTTTAAGATACTGTGCAGCTACCTTTGTAGATTTTTCTATATTGTAACGCTCATCTACGTTTTTGTTAATTTCTAAGCCATATTCTTTTCCTGTAGCTTTCATAAAATGCCACATGCCTGCGGCTCCAGCAGAAGAAGTTTCATCTATAAAACCACTTTCTGCCAAGGCTAAAAATTTAAAATCATCTGGCAAACCATATTTTTTTAATAAAGGTTCTAAAATAGGAAAGTATTTATTTGCACGTTTAATAAGTAGCAAACCATTAGATTGCCAATACGTATTTACCAATAACTCTCTGTCCATTCTTTCTCTAATATCAGAAATTTCTATGGGTACACGTTCTCCGGCAAGATTTAAGTTGTTTGGAAGCTTTATGGCTTTTATTTTATAATTTTTATGCGTGCTTGGTATTGGGTCTGATTGTGATTTATTTATTGCATTTATAAACAAAACAGTAATAATTGTAATGCTTAAAAGCGATAGTATACGTTGTGATTTTTTCATTTTATTTTCAATTTTTGAATATACAATGTAGTAAAACCACTTGACTTTAAAAAGTTAAATGTTTATCAATAATTGTTGATATTTCTTTAGCTTTAGTTAAAACCATAGCATGTGTTCCGTCTTTTATTGGTATCGAATTTTGTATGTTTTTAATAGGAAAAACACCATCATTAGTGCCATGAATGTGAAGTGTGTTTTTTTGAGAAACTTCTTGTTCCCAATTTATTATGGTATTAAGAGCCCAGTCTAAATAAGTTTTATCTTTTACGGAAAGATATTTTTTATAAACTAATGCTTTCTTTTTTAGCGATTTTCCTAAAAAATATTTCATGTAATTCTCAAAGTCACTAACCAAACTGGTTGGAAACAATGCGTGTATTTTAGTGAATTTTGCTATTTTAATTCTTTTAGGAAATTCTTTACTTGTTTTAACACTAGAAATAAGAATAACTTTTTTTGTGTTAAGAATTTTACCTATTTCTTGTACCATAATTCCGCCAAAAGATACACCAATTAATACAGGGTTTTCTTCTTTAATATCATTAGACAATCTTAAGGCATAACTAGCAATAGATTCATCTAAAGTAAGCGGTTTTATCCATTGTAAATAATGAAAGCTATACTTTTTTGCTGATAAGTTTAAATGCTCAAAAATTTCTGGACCCGCTGCTAAACCAGGCATAAAATAAATAGCAATTTTAGCCATTATTCTAAGAGTTTTTCTTGTTTTAAAATTTTGTCTAAATATGCGTTTGCAAGAACCAATTCTTTAGGAACGTTTTTCCATCGTTTTATTTTTATTTCTTTATTTTGATGTGTAATAATGGTACTTGGTAAATCTGCCACAGATCTATCTATATAAGATATTGGATATAGGTTAAAAGTTGTTTTAGAAAAATAATTTTTTAATTCTTGAAATTGTTTTTTTGTAAGTGTAAAATCTTTTTTACCTTTAAAAGGCACATGTTCTATTCCGTTAAAAGTAACTTTTCCATCGTTAAAAAACAGCACATCAAACACAGGGCAAATGCCACGGCAATGTGTTCTTCTAATTTTAACAAATGTGTTTTTGGCAATATATTTTATTTTTTTGATGGTTTCTTCAGAATTTACTACAACAGAAGAAAACACATTAGATGTTTTTAGTCTTTCTAACCAAAACGTTTTTTTTTGAACTGGCACTTTAATTAAGGCAGCTTTTAGGGTTTTATCATTAATTACTAATGTTTCCCAAGTTAAACCAC
>CAYWOM010000371.1:0-2563 GCA_964459905.1 uncultured Polaribacter sp.
CTTTGATGACGCGTTTATTTACAAAGAAATTCCGCTTCCTTATAAAGAAAGAAGTATTCCTTTTGAACAAGTTGGAAGAGAAATTGCCTTAGAACCTTTTCAAAAATGGTCTAAAAAACACGATAAAATTGAATATTAAATAAAAAAACCGAAGTTTAAACTTCGGTTTTTTTATTTATAAATATCTTTCTTTTACAACGTTTAAATGATGTAATTGATGTCCAGAAAACAAATACCCCAAAGCTCTCACAGACATTTTATTTTCCGACGCTACACCTATTCTTAGTAAAGCTTCCTCTGAAAAATTTTTAAATAACTGAATAGAACTTTTTCTTAAAGTTGCCATTTCATCTAATAAATCGAAATAGTTTAATTGATTTGCATTGCCATTATCTACAAACAAATCTTGATCCATACCTGGTAAAGAAGCTTTATCATTTCTTGCAAAAGATATTGCTCTATAACTAAAAACTCTTTCTGTATCAATAATGTGCTGTATGAGTTCTTTTACCGTCCATTTGCCTTCTGCATATGCAAAAGCATGCTTTTCTTTAGGAAGATTTCTTAGCAATGTTTCAAAATCATTTTGCGATTTTTCTAAACTTTCTATAATTGATAAACTTTCAACTGAAACAAGTTGAATGTATTGTTCAAAATAAGGTGCGTATTCGTTTTTTGGTATCATTCCCATTCTTTTATGTAGATTTGTTCAGCGAATTTAATCAATTTTTATGACCAAATTATTCATCAATATAAAAGAACTTATACAAGTTAGAGATGCATCAATAACAAAGGTGTCTGGTAAAGAAATGAGTGTTTTACCAACTCTTAAAAATGCTTATTTATTGATAGAAAACGAATTGATTAAAAATTTTGGTTCTATGGATGATCTAAAAAGTTTTAATGTTGATGAAACTATAGATTGTACAAATAAAATGATTTTACCTTCTTGGTGCGATTCTCATACTCATATTGTATTTGCAGGAAATAGAGAACAAGAATTTGTAGATAGAATTAATGGTTTGTCGTATGAAGAAATTGCGAATAATGGCGGTGGAATTTTAAATTCAGCAAAAAAAATACAAGAAACTAACGAAGAAGATTTATATAATCAATCGGCTAAAAGACTACAAGAAGTTATTGCTTTAGGTACAGGTGCTATCGAAATAAAATCGGGTTATGGATTAACAGTTGCATCAGAATTAAAAATATTACGGGTAATAAAACGTTTAAAAGAAAATTTTAACCTTCCAATAAAAGCTACATTTTTAGGCGCACATGCAGTTCCTAATGAATTTAAAAACAACAAAGATGGCTATCTTCATTTAATTATTAATGAAATGCTTCCTAAAATTGCTGCAGAAAATTTAGCCGATTTTATTGATGTTTTTTGTGAAGTGGGGTATTTTGATGTAAAAGATACAGAACGAATTTTAATTGCTGGAAAAAAATACGGATTAACCCCGAAGTTTCATGTAAACCAGTTTAATTCTTTTGGCGGAATTAATGTTGCTACAAATAACAATGCTTTGTCTGTAGATCATTTAGAAGTTTTGTCTGACACTGATTTAGAAAATTTAATAAATTCTAACACCATGCCAGTATCATTACCATCTTGCTCTTACTTTTTAAGCATACCATATACACCTGCAAGAAAAATTATTGATGCCAATTTACCTTTGGCTTTGGCAACAGATTATAACCCTGGCTCTACGCCTTCTGGTAATATGAACTTTGTAGTAGCAACTGCCTGTATAAAAATGAAAATGACACCCGAAGAAGCTATAAATGCAGCAACAATTAATGGGGCATTTGCCATGAATTTAGAAGACAAAGTAGGTAGTATTTGTATTGGTAAATTAGCAAATTTTTTTATTACAAAAGAAATTCCATCTTACGGCTTTCTTCCTTATAGTTTTGGAAGTAATTTAGTAGAACAAGTTTATATTAGTGGTAAAAAAATAATTAGCAATACCGTTACACTATTGTAACAAAAGTAAATTTTGGCGTGAAACTATCTTTACCGATCTATTAAACACTAAAATTAATAAGTGTAGTTTTTTTTAAAATAAAAGAATTTAATACAATATATATGTATTTATTTTGATTGTTTTTTTGATTATTTTTTTTAATTGTGACTTTTAATATATCTTTGTGTCCTAAACAGTGTAATACATTGATTAAATAAAAATATCTTTTATAAAATTGAAAAAAATAACATACCCCTTACTGTTTTTTCCCTTGTTATTTTGTAATATATACAATTTACAATCGCAAGACAAAACTCCTAAATTGTTAAGTTCTACAATTACATCTGTAAGTTCTACTTCAAATATTTTACAGAACAATAAGGTAATAGTTATACAAAGTATTGGTCAGAGTGGTGTTATAGGAACAAAAAACAAGAACAACACCATTGTTCAACAAGGGTTTTTAAATAATGCTAAGTATTATAAAGTAGACAATTCTAAGAATTTTAATTTCGAGGAAATTTTAGACCTTGTTATTTCTCCGAATCCGTTTATCGATTTTATTAAAATAGATTTTTCTGCGAAAACTAAAA
>CAYWOM010000372.1:0-2561 GCA_964459905.1 uncultured Polaribacter sp.
CCTGTTGTTCATTTTAGTGAAATTCTGTCAATTCGATTCATTTTTAAATCATAATGAACAATGAGTATTTTTACTTATAAGATTGATGTATGTATTTAGCGTATTTTTCTTGATGTTTTCTATTTCCTGTTTTATAGAATTTTACTGCCTGATTGGCTCTCATAAAAAAGTGGTTGATATTTATAATTGTTAACAATCCTCCTCTAAATAATAAATCTCTTACAGGTCCTTTTACGCCTGCAAAATAAAATGTTACTCCTCTTTTTTGATAAAATTGTATCCTTTCTTTTAACATTTCTACTCCGGTACTATCTACTCTATTAATGCTCTCTGCATCTAAAACTATCAATTTTAATGCCGTTCCTTTTTTTTCTGCCATTTCATCTAAATTATCTCTAAAAAAACTGGCATTTGCATAAAATAATTGTGCATCAAAACGAAACACTAAAATGTCATTATCTACAATTACTTCTTCAAAACGACTTTTATTTCTGTAGAAATTAGAATCTGGCACTTTTCCTAATTCCGTTACATAAGGTCTTGATGTTCTAAATATTAAAATAATTAAAGACAAACCTACGCCCACAATAATTCCGAATTCTATACCTAATAATAATGTTGCCAAAAATGTTGCCATCATTAGCCAGAAATCTAAATTATTTGCTTTCCATAAAAAAGCAGCTTCTTTAACATTTATTAACCCAAATACTGCTACTATAATTATTGCTGCTAAAACTGTTTTTGGTAAATGATAAAATAACGGTGTTAAAAATAAGAGTGTTATGATTACCATTACTACAGAAATTAAAGCTGCCATACCTGTTTTTGCGCCACTTTCTTGATTAATTGCAGAACGCGAAAAACTAGATGTTGTTGGGTATGCCTTAAATAATGAACCTAGCATATTACTTAATCCTAAAGCAATTAATTCTTGGTTTGGTCTAATACGATATTGGTCTTGTTTGGCTTCTAATGATTTACCTATAGAAATAGTTTCTAAATAACCCACCATTACCAAAGTTAATGCTATTGGTAATAACTGTTTAATTAAATCTAAATCATAATCAGGAATTCCGAATTTTGGCAAACCAGAAGGAATTTCTTTTACAATAGAAACATCTACAAAATTATCACCAAAATATTTCATAATTATAATTCCTAAAATGACAACAATTAATGCATTCGGAATTTTTTTATTAATTTTTCTAAAGACGATAATAATAACAATAGAAATCAGCCCAATTTTGGTTGTATGGTTATTAAAAAAAGTAATTTGAAGCCAAATATCTTCTAAAATAATATGAATTTGATCGCTCTGAATAAAATCTACACCTAATAAATTTCGAAATTGATTTAAACCTATAATTAGAGCAACTGCGGATGTAAATCCGGTAATAACAGGTTTAGATAGAAAATTTACAATAAACCCTAAACTAAACACCCCCATAATAAACTGAATAACACCAACCATTAATGCTAACAATATTGCAATAGAAATATAACTTTCTGAACCTGCCAAAGCTAATGTAGATACTCCCGTAGCAACAATTAAAGAATCCATAGCTACAGGACCTATTGCCACTTGTCTAGACGACCCAAATATAGCATACATTATTTGTGGTACTAAAGCACAATACAAACCATAAATAGGTGGTAAACCTGCAATTAATGCATAGGCAATTCCTTGTGGAATTAAAATAATACCTACGGTAATACCCGCTACTAAATCTCCTTTAAACAAAGATTTGTTATAGTTTGGTAACCATTCTAAAATTGGTATTATTTTTTTTATGTTCATTATATAATTGGCTTTATAAGCTACTAACTTCTAAAGTTTTTTTAAAACAATTCTCCTTGATTTTTTCCTTTAGTTCTTCCTAAATGTGTGTAAGCTAATTCTGTAACTTCTCTACCTCTTGGGGTTCTCATAATAAAACCTTGCTGAATCAAGAAAGGTTCATACACTTCTTCTATAGTTTCTGTGTTTTCACTTACCGCTGTAGCTATAGTACTAAGACCTACAGGGCCTCCTTTAAATTTATCAATAATGGTCATTAAAATTTTGTTATCCATCTCATCCAAACCATGCGCATCTACATTTAAAGCTTTTAGCGCATATTTAGCAATTTCTATGCTTATTTTTCCATTACCTTTTATTTGTGCAAAGTCTCTTACTCTACGCAACAATGCATTTGCAATTCTAGGTGTTCCTCTACTTCTACCTGCAATTTCTATAGCCGATTCCATAGAAATAGGTACTTTTAAAATATAGGCACTACGCTGAATAATGGTAGTTAATAGTTCTGTTTTATAATAATGTAACCTGCTGCTAATTCCAAAACGGGCTCTCATTGGAGCTGTTAGTAATCCAGACCGTGTAGTTGCTCCTATTAAGGTAAATGGCTCTAAATTGATTTGGACAGTTCTAGCATTTGGACCAGATTCTATCATTATATCAATCTTATAATCTTCCATAGCCGAGTACAAATACTCTTCTACAATAGGGCTTAATCTGTGAATTTCATCAATAAATAACACATCGCGTTCATCTAAATTGGTAA
>CAYWOM010000373.1:0-2557 GCA_964459905.1 uncultured Polaribacter sp.
ACGCAATTTTAATTTATTTGTTAACTTCTTTGGCAAATTCATCAACACAAAAATAGGTAAATTTATATACCTTTACGGCTATGTTTGCATTGGTAGATTGTAATAATTTTTATGCGTCTTGCGAGCGGGTTTTTAACCCTAATTTGCAAGGAAAACCCGTTGCTATTTTAAGTAATAATGATGGTTGTGTAATTTCTATGAGCGATGAAGCCAAGAAATTAGAACTACCTTTTGGTGCGCCAATTTTTAAATGGGAACATTTTTGTAAAGTGAATAATATTACCATTTTATCGTCTAATTACCCGTTGTATGGAGATATGAGTACAAGAGTAATGAATATTTTACGCGATTTTTCGCCAGATATTGAAGTGTACTCTATAGACGAATCTTTTTTAGAATTAAAAGGATTTGAAAATTACGATTTCTATGAATACGCAACAAAAATGAGAAGTAGAATTTTAAAATGGACAGGTATACCAACCTGTGTAGGTATTGCGCCTACAAAAGCATTAACCAAAGTTGCTAATAAAATTGCCCGTTCTAACCTAAAGCAATCTAAAGGAATTTGTGTAATAGATTCTGAAGAAAATAGAATAAAAGCCTTAAAATGGACAAAAATTGGAAACGTTTGGGGAATTGGTAGTCGTTTAAAAAAACGTTTACAAGCCAAAGGTTGCCAAACGGCATACGATTTCACACAATTACCAAGCGACTGGGTTTTAAAAGAATTTTCTATTGTAGTTTGGCGTTTGCAAAAAGATTTACAAGGCATTTCTAAAATTCCGTTAGAAGAAGTATCTTCAAAAAAGATGATTGCAACTACGCGTAGTTTCGAACACACCTATGCGGATATTGATAATATTAAAGAACGAATTTCTACTTTTGCAGCAAGTTGTGCAGAAAAACTAAGAAAACAAAAATCTAGTTGCCACATGCTTATTGTACAGCTTTCTAGTGACCGCCATAAACAAGATATGAAGCAATATAGCGCAAGTAAAACCATTGTTTTTTCAGCACCCACAGACTCTACATTAACAATTGCAAATGCAGCTGTAGCGGCTGTAAAAACCATTTTTAAAACTGGCATTAAATACAAAAGAGCAGGTGTTATTGTTATGGGTTTGGTGCCAAATGATAATTTTCAACTGAATTTATTTACAGAAGAAAACCCAAAGCATAAACCATTAATGGCTGTAATAGATAAGTTAAATGGCAAATTTAAAGCAGATAAAATTAAATTGGCAAATCAAGATTTAAAACGCACTTGGAAAATGAAACAAGAAAGATTATCGCCTAAATTTACCACCAATATTAATGATGTTTTAATTGTAAAATAAATGACACTTCAAGAAAGAGATAAAAAACACCTTTGGCATCCATTAAAACAACATCAGTTAAATCCAGATAGTTTGGCTATTGTAAAAGCAAAAGGATGCCTATTAACAGACGAAAAAGGCAACGAATATATAGATGCAATTTCTTCTTGGTATACCTGTATGTTTGGGCATTGTAACGATTTTATAACGAGTAAAGTGTATGAACAAATGCAACAATTAGATCAAGTAATGTTTAGCGACTTTACCCATGAGCCAGCTGTAAAACTATCTGAAGAATTGATTAAAATTCTGCCTAAAAATCAAAATAGAATATTCTTTAATGATAATGGCTCTACCGCTGTAGAAGCAGGTATTAAAATGGCCTTGCAATACTATTTTAATTTAGATGAAAAACGCAGCACTTTTATAGCTTTCGAAAACGGATTTCATGGCGATACTTTTGGGGCAATGGCTGTTTCTGGGTTGTCGGTTTACAACGGCCCGTTTGAAGATTTTTTAATGGATGTAAAAAGAATTCCTACGCCAAATGGTAAAAACCATAAAGAAATTTTAGCAACATTAAAAGAATACGTTGCCAATTATAAAATTGCAGGTTTTATTTACGAGCCAATTATACAAGGCGCTGCAGGAATGAAAATTCATGATTCAGCAGGCTTAAATGAAATTTTAAACTTCTTTAAAGAACATAATATTTTAACAATTGCAGATGAAGTAATGACAGGTTTTGGAAAAACAGGAAGTCATTTTGCATCCGATTTTATAACCACAAAACCAGATATTATTTGCCTAAGTAAGGCGCTAACAGGCGGTTTGGTTCCGTTAGCAATTACATCTTGTACAGAAAAAATTTATACCGCTTTTTTGAGCAATGACATGGCAAAAGGCTTTTTTCATTGCCATACGTATTCTGGTAACCCAATTGCCTGCAGCGCTGCAATTGCGGCAATAGAGTTGTTGCAAACCAAAGAAATTCAGCAGAATATAAAACAAATTTCTGCTGCACATAAACAGTTTTTAGCCCATATTATAAAACACCCAAAAGTAAAAACTGCTCGTTCTAAAGGGGTGATTTTTGCAATAGATTTAAATACAAAAATGGAACGTTATGGAGATTACGAAACAAATTGCTACAGTTTTTTATGGAAAGAGGTGTTTTTTTACGTCCGTTAGCAAACACTATTTACATTCAGCCGCCGTATGTAATTACAAAAAAACAGTTG
>CAYWOM010000374.1:0-2551 GCA_964459905.1 uncultured Polaribacter sp.
ATGATGCAGATAATTCTGGTTCAATTAAATATTTAGTAATTAAAGGAACAGGAGCTCAAATTAATGCAGATTCTCAATACAACGGAATCTCTTTTTATGGAGTTGGTTCTGGAACTACAATTGAAAATGTTTCTATAGTAAATGGTGCAGATGATGGAGTAGAGTTTTTTGGAGGAACAGTTTCTGCAACAAATCTTTATTTAGAAAATAATGAAGATGATTCTGTAGATTGGACAGAAGGTTGGAACGGAACAGTAGCTAATACGTACATTTCTCATACAGTTTCTGGTTTCTCTACTGCTTTTGAAGGAGATAAAGACAATAAGAATCCTAAATTTATAAACTTAACAGCTATTTCTACTGTAGATGGTACAGCGTTACAATTTAAAAAGACTTCTGGTGCTACAATTACAAATATTTGGTTAGAAGGATATGCTAAAAATATAGATATGAAAGATGGAGGTTCATTAGCAAATGTAATTATCGATGGTGCTGCCGCTTCAACAACAGCAGATTATAAAACGGGAACTAAAGTGGATGTTAGTACTTGGACTTGGAAAAGTGCAGGTTTATAAAAGAGTGAAAATTATTTGAATTAATTAGAAAAAGCAGGCTTTTAGCCTGCTTTTTCTATAAGTAGTTATTGATTAACAGCTACTTTAGATTCAGACTTCCATGTATTAACACTTACAATTGTATTGTTATTATAATTAATTTCTTTAAGAGCATCTTTTCCCCAAACAAACCATTTTCCTACTTTTTTTCCAGCATCATAATTGGCTATTTGTACTTTGTTTCCTTGTTTATTAAAACTAGTCCACTCGCCAGTTAATTTTTTATCCTTAAAAAAACCTTCTACACTTACAGAACCATTTTCATGATAATAAGTCGCTTTAACTAAATCTCCAACAGCCTCATAAGTTGGTTGTTTGTCTTGAGAAAACCCCACAAAACTAAAACAGAATATTGCGATTAAAATTAAATTTTTCATAAATACTTTTTAAAATTCCTAATTACACAAACAAATATAAATATTAATTTACAATTTAACAACATTTTGGTAACATTAAATTAACGTTTAATCTTAAAACAATTTTTTTTCAGTTCTTAATAAAAAGTAATCTGTGTATTTATTTAGTGTTAAATAATAAAAAGCGAAAAATAAAGCTAGATGTATAAAAACAAAAAAACAGACATTATAGCCTGCTTTTATTTGTTTTAAAGAAGAAAAATCGATTAACTTTTTTTATCAGAGCAACACGCCATTTTACAATCTTCTTTACATTCTTTTTTCTCTGTTTTATTGGCTTCGCACTTTTCTTTACAATCGTCTGAACAAGCATGTGCTTTTTTAGAAGTTTCATAAGCTTTGTATAAATCGCCACCAGCAATGCCATCAACAAAAGCAATTAGGTCTTTTTTTGAAGTTGTATTAGCGTTAAATACTATGGTAGCAATACTATCTGTAAAAACAACTTTTGCGTCTAAAACACCTTCTTTTTTAGATAATTTAGATTGAATAGTTTTTGCACAACCAATCTCGCAAGTCATTCCAGAAATAGCCAAAGAAACATTTTCTTTTTTTATTTCATTTTTTGTGGCTTTATTTTCTTTACATCCTGTTAAAATAAAACAAGTAATAATAACAGAAAACACTATTTTTTTAACTTTCATACTGATAGATTTTTAATTTATACTAGGTCTGTGTAATTTATTTTACAAATTTATTAATAAAACGCAGTATATCTAAAGATTAATCGGATTTTTGCTCAATATTTTTAAAAATATGAACAATCAGCAAAAAAAGTGGCTTTATTTAATTTTACTTTCACTCGTTTGGGGTAGTTCATTTATCTTAATGAAAAAAGCATTATTGGGCGTTTCGCCAATGCAATTAGGGGCTTTAAGAATGATAATTACAGCAATATTTTTATTGTTGATTGGTTTTAAAAGCCTTAAAAAAATAAAAAAACAACAGTGGATTTATATTGTGTATACAGCGCTTTTAGGAACTTTTATTCCTGGTTTCTTGTTTGCGTATGCAGTAAATGTAATAGACAGCTCTATTGTATCTATCTTAAATTCTTTTACACCTTTTAATACCTTAATTTTTGGTGCTATCTTTTTTGGGTTTACATTTAAAAATCAACAATTTATAGGTGTTTTAGTTGGTTTAATTGGTGCGTTAATTCTAATATTAAAAGGAGCAGATTTAAATCCGAATCAGAATTATTGGTTTGCATTATTAATTATAATTGCTTCTATTGGCTATGCTTTTAACGTGAATATTGTAAAGAAGTATTTACAAGATGTAGATGCTTTGGCAATAACAACCGGTAATTTTTTATTATTGTTAATTCCAGCTACTATTGTGTTGGTATTTACAGGTTTTTTTGCCGATTTTGAAGCTTCTGAACAGGGGTTAGAAGCTTTAGGATATATTGCAATTCTTTCTATTGTTGGTACCGGAATTGCAAAAACAATGTTTAATAGGTTGGTGCAAATTTCGAACCCTATTTTTTCATCATCTGTAACCTATTTAATTCCAATT
>CAYWOM010000375.1:0-2547 GCA_964459905.1 uncultured Polaribacter sp.
CAGTAAAAGTAACTCTAGGACCCAAAGGAAGAAATGTAATTATCTCTAAATCTTTTGGAGCGCCAACAGTAACTAAAGATGGTGTTTCTGTAGCGAAAGAAGTAGAGTTAGAAAACGAGCTTGAAAATATGGGTGCTCAAATGGTAAAAGAAGTTGCCTCTAAAACCAACGATTTAGCAGGAGATGGAACAACAACTGCAACCGTTCTAGCACAAGCAATTGTAAAAGAAGGATTAAAGAATGTTGCTGCAGGTGCAAATCCTATGGATTTAAAACGTGGTATAGACAAAGCAGTTACTGCAATTGTTGCTGATTTAGAAAAGCAAACTCAAAAGGTTGGTAACTCATCAGAAAAAATAAAACAAGTTGCTGCAATTTCTGCAAATAATGATGATGTTATTGGAGATTTAATTGCCAAAGCTTTTACCAAAGTAGGTAAAGAAGGTGTTATTACGGTAGAAGAGGCAAAAGGTATGGAAACATACGTAGATGTTGTAGAAGGTATGCAGTTTGATAGAGGTTATTTATCACCATACTTTGTAACAGATGCTGATAAAATGATTGCAGATTTAGAAAATCCGTATATTTTATTGTTTGATAAAAAAATATCTAACTTACAAGAAATTTTACCTATTTTAGAACCTGTTTCTCAAGCTGGTAGACCTTTATTAATAATTGCCGAAGATGTAGATGGCCAAGCATTGGCTACTTTAGTTGTTAATAAATTACGTGGTGGTTTAAAGATAGCTGCTGTAAAAGCGCCTGGTTTTGGAGACCGAAGAAAAGCAATGCTAGAAGACATCGCTATTTTAACTGGTGGAACAGTAATTTCTGAAGAAAGAGGATTTTCTCTTGAAAACGCTACTTTAGATTTATTAGGAACTGCAGAAACTATTACCGTTGATAAAGACAATACTACTATTGTAAATGGTGCTGGAAATACTGAAAACATTAAAACAAGAGTACACCAAATTAAAGCGCAAATAGAAACTACTACCTCTGATTACGATAAAGAAAAACTACAAGAGCGTTTAGCTAAATTAGCTGGTGGTGTTGCCGTTTTATATGTTGGTGCTGCTTCTGAAGTAGAAATGAAAGAGAAAAAAGATAGAGTTGATGATGCATTACACGCTACAAGAGCAGCTGTAGAAGAAGGTATTGTTGCTGGTGGAGGTGTTGCTTTGGTACGTGCTAAAAAAGTATTAGAAAAAATAGCTACAGAAAATTTAGACGAAACTACAGGTGTACAAATTATTAACAAAGCCATTGAAGCACCTTTAAGGATTATTGTTGAAAATGCTGGTGGTGAAGGTTCTGTAGTATTAAATAAAGTTTTAGAAGGCAAAAAAGATTTTGGTTACGATGCAAAAGCAGATGCTTATGTAGATATGCTAAAAGCTGGTATTATAGATCCTAAAAAAGTAACCCGTGTAGCATTAGAAAACGCTGCCTCTGTTGCTGGTATGATCTTAACTACAGAATGTGCTTTAATAGATATTAAAGAAGCTGATGCTGGCCATTCTCATCCTCCAATGGGTGGTGGAATGCCTGGAATGATGTAGTGTAAACTTTAACACTATCCTAAAAACTGTTTAGAATTAAAATTCAGGGTTAAATTAATTATAATTTAACCCTGTTTAATTATATAGTTAAATTGGGTTTCTATGTATAATTTTTAATATAACTTCTTTAAATTTAATTTCATATTTTTTAATTAAAAATGAGTTTTTTTTTAAAACTCTGTTTAATATTTTTTTTGCGTTTTAAAATAGTTTATAATATTTTTATGAGGTATTAACATTCTTACTTCTATCGTTCTAAATATTTTAAAAAACAGTTTGTCTTACTTTTTTATACAGTTCAACAACCCTGATAAGTATAAAAATTTTGTCTTTTGTGTTATTAAATATCTAACAAAGACTCTGACATAATTTGTATACTTTTTCTATACCTAGATTGATACATTTTTAGTCTTAATAATAAAAACCAAAAAAAAGACAGTGCCAATTAGAAACTGAAGAATCATTTTTAGGTTATCTTTAAAAATATAATCTTATAATTAATTTTTATTTTATAGAATATATAAATTTTAAGATGAATATATTTTATTTTTTATAGCATACATAACTAATCCAACTCTATTTCTTACATTTAGTTTTGTAAATAAGACATCTCTGTAGCCATCAATTGTTTTAGGGCTTAAACACATTTTATCTGCAATTTCTTTATAGGTTAATTCTGAACATGCCAATTTCATAAAAGTGAGTTCTCTTTCTTTAAAAGTAACTAAATTTTTTCCGTTTCCAGTAAGTGTTTGCATCAATAAATTAGTAACATTCTTTGTATGAAAGAAACCGTTTTCTACAATTTCTAGTAATGCTTTTTCTAAAACAGATTTTTCAGCATCTTTTAATAAATAACCAGTAGCACCAGCTTTTAACATTTTAAGAACAATTATATCTGCATCTTCTACAGAAAGCGCCATAACATTAGTAATTGGGTGATTTTTTGTAATCCAGAGAGGTTGGGTGATTTTTTTTGTCCCAA
>CAYWOM010000376.1:0-2545 GCA_964459905.1 uncultured Polaribacter sp.
AAGCAATGCTAGACATTTCTAAAAATGAAATGGTTGTTACAAATGTTACCGCGCTAACAGAACCGTAAGCTGCTGCTATTGCGCCTGCATTTTCTACACTTAATTTAAGTCTTAAAATATAGTAACAATAAATAGGAACAATTATAGCTAATAAAACACCAAAAATTAGAGACCAAATAACTTCGCTATCAATAACACTGTGGGCTAATTCTTGGCCACCTTTAAAGCCAATTGCTAATAAAAGGTATAAAGAAATAAATTTTGAGGAGTTTTCTGGTATTTTTAGATCGCTTTTTAGATTTACAGCAATTAAGCCTAAAAAGAAAAATAATAATGCTGGGTTTGTTAAATTTTCTATTAAATAATGTAAGTCCATAAGTTATTATTTGGCGTAAAAAAAGTAGTAAAGTCTATTTTTAGAAAGCCTTTACTACTTAATAATTATAATTTAAATATTTATTTTTTTTCTACAGAAATATGTATAGTACTAGCTATTTTAATATTGTAGCCATTAGCCTCTAAAGAAGTCAGAAATGCTTTTATAGCTGTTTTATCTTCTATTAATTGTGTAATTCTAGAATTGTCATAAGCACAATTATCATGTAAGTTACCCTCTGTTTTAGAGAGTCTTTGTAGTTTATGAAAGTTAATTTTTACATCTACAACATTGTTTATAATGCTTAGTGCTTCGCTTTTTGTAAAACTGCCTTCAATTAATTTTAATTGTTGGTCTAAAGTTTGGTTTGTTACTTTTGGTGCTTGTAAGATTGTGTTATTCATAATTTTATTTTTTAATAATAGTGTTAGATGTAGCTTTGTTTTTAACAAAAAAGACAATTAATAAAATAGCTTGAGATATAAATAGTTCTTTTAGAAAAGGACTTGCAATTTTAATGGCTAATATATTTAATGTTAGCATACCAAGAATTACAATAAATTGACAAAAGGCAATTAACTGCTTTTTAGTAATCTGAATTATAATGTCTTTTTTTAAAGATCTGTTTAGGTTTGATGAATTAAATATTGCTTGACTCATTGTTTATTTTTTTACAAAGAAAAGAGCTTTAATTCATATATTTTTATTTATATTTATTATGTTATACATTAAATTATTTTATGACCTATACATTGCATCAATTAGAAATTTTTAAAAAAATTGCAGAATTAAAAAGTGTTACCAAAGCTTCTGAACAATTATTTTTAACACAACCCGCAGTTTCTATTCAATTAAAAAACTTTCAAGATCAATTTAAACTACCGCTGTTTGAAATAGTAGGAAGAAAATTATACATTACAGAATTTGGAGAAGAGATAGCTATAGCAGCTTCTAAAATATTAGAAGAAGTAGAAGCTATTAATTATAAATCTGCAATTTTTGAAGGAAAATTAGCCGGAAAATTAAAAATTGCTATTGTATCTACCGCTAAATATGTAATGCCTTATTTTTTATCTGACTTTATAGCCAATAATGAAATGGTAGATTTAACAATGGATGTTACCAATAAAATGGCCGTAATTAGAAATTTAGAGAACAACGATTGCGATTTTGCCATGGTTTCTACCATTCCTAAAAAATTGAATATTGAAAGAATTGAATTGATGAGAAACGAACTCTTTTTAGTGGCTGGCAAAAAACTTATAAACCACAAAAACCATACGCTAAAAAATTTAAATTCTTCGATGCTTATTTTTAGAGAAAAAGGTTCTGCAACTCGGTTAGCAATGGAAAGGTATTTAATTAAAAATAAAATTGAAATAAAAAAGAAGATGGAACTAACCTCTAACGAGGCAGTAAAACAAGCCGTTATTGCTGGTTTAGGTATTTCTATTATGCCAATAATAGGCATAAAAAACGAGCTTCAAAATGGCGAATTACAAATAATTAAAAGTAAAGATTTACCAATAGAAACTAATTGGAACTTAATCTGGTTAAAATCTAAAAACCTATCTATGGTAGCAAAAGCATTTAAAAATCATGTTAAAGAAAACAAAGAAATAATTATCAAAAGAAATTTTTCTTGGTATTTAAACTATAAATAAAAACCACTGTTAGAAAAAAACTAAGCAAACTTAATTGACTTCGACGGATGAATTTTTGTAATAATAAAAGAAGGAATAAGTAGCATTAAAAAACACATTATTAAAGTACCTAAATTTAGTAAAACAATAGCTTTTACAGAAATATAAACTGGCATTACAGCAACATAGTAGGTTTCTGGATTTAAAGTAATTACACCAAAATAATGTTGTATAAATAGAATAGACAACCCAATAATATTACCCCAAAATAGACCCTTTAAAATTAAATAAGATGCATTGTATAAAAACACTTTTCTAATACTGGTATTGTTACTTCCTAGTGCTTTTAAAATACCAATCATTTGTACACGTTCTAAAATTAACACTAATAAAGCGGTAATCATATTAATGCCAGCAACCAAAATCATTATTCCAATAATTACCCAAACATTATTATCGAATAATTTAATCCATTCAAAAACTGTTGGATACGCATCTAAAATGGTTTTACTGTTTAGTTTTGCTG
>CAYWOM010000377.1:0-2511 GCA_964459905.1 uncultured Polaribacter sp.
CATGCTTAATTTCTTAAATTTCGTGCAAAAGTAATCTATTATACGCTTAAAATTGTCATATATTTAATAAAATTTAATAAACAGCTTTTACAATTAAGTATATTTTCTTTTTAATCAAAAAAAATAGCATACTTTAAACAATGTTTTTACTATTTTTGAAAAAAAGAATGCTTATTAAATTTTAACTTATTTTGAAAAAAAATAACCAGTACTATTTCTTAGTTGTTATTATTATTCTTACAATTATTGTTTTTTCACCTACATTTGAGAACGGATTTACAAACTGGGACGATCATTTACAAGTAACCGAAAACCCACAAATAAAAGAACTTTCAATACAAAATATTAAAACTATTTTTAGTTCTTTTTATGTAGGAATGTATCAACCGCTAACAACGTTGTCTTTTACTTTAGAATATTCTTTTTTTGGTTTAAACGCTACAGGTTTTCACACAGTAAGTTTGTTTTTTCACTTATTAAATATTTTATTAGTTTTTTGGTTGATAAAACTTCTTACCATAAGAAAAGATATTGCAATACTAACAACAGCGTTATTTGCAGTTCACCCAATGTTTGTAGAAGTTATTGCCTGGGTTTCAGCAAGGAGTACGTTAATGTATGCTAGTTTTTATTTAGCTGCAATAATTAGTTATTTGTACTATTTAAAAGAGTTAAAAATTAACTATTTTTTTATAGCTCTAGTGTTGTTTTTACTTTCATTATTAACTAAAGCAATGGCAATTACATTGCCAATATTGTTAATCCTATTCGACTTTTATTACGGAAGAAAAATACTAAGTAAAAAAGTAATAATTGAAAAAATTTCGTTTTTAATTTTATCATTATTATTTGGCCTTATTGCAATTAAAGGTAGGCAAATTGCCAATCATTTTACAGTAGGCTTTACTTTTTTAGACAAAATTCTTATAATGATATATCAAATTTATTGGTATATTCTTAAATTTTTTATTCCAACTGAACTTTCGGCCTTTTACCCAAACCCAAAAAAGGTAAATGGTTTTTTACCCGTAATTTATTATTTATCACCCTTTTTTATAATTTTATTTGGGGTTGTTTCTTTTCGTTGTAAAAAGTATTGGAAGAAAATTTTGTTTTGTTTCTTTTTCTTTTTAATCCCTATTTCTATTGTTTTAAAAATAGTACAAGTTGGTAATCAGGTTACTACAGATAGATATACATATATTTCTTTTGTAGGGATTTTATTATTGTTAAGCTTTATATATCAAATAGTTACCGATAAAAGACCAAAAACAAAACCATATTTAATAATTCTAATTTGTGTGATTTTTACTTCGTTTTCTTTTTTAAGTTATCAGCAAACAAAGATATGGCACAGTTCTGTTTCTCTTTGGACAAACGTTATTGATAAAAATAAAAACATAGCATTAGCACATTTAAACATAGGTGCTGCACTTGTTGATAAAAATAATTTAAATGCCGAAAAACATTTTTTAAAATCTATGGAGTTAGATTCTACTTTTGCAATTCCATACAATAACTTAGGTTATATTTATTTAAAAAAGAACCCTAAAAAGGCAGAAGAGTATCTTTTTAAAGCAATGAAAATTAATAGTTCATATTTATACATTTATACCAATTTAGCTAGTTTATATATGAAAACTGATAAAGAAAAAGCTAGAAAATATATTGATATAGCTATTTCTCTAAATTCTAAAAATAAATATGTTTTAGAGAGAATTAATTCTTGGAATAAACAGTGGGGAAATAAATAAACTAATTATCTTCTCTAAAAGAGCTTGGCAAAATATCTGGAATTAATTTAATTAACAACGGTAATAATAGTGCTCCTCCTGGCAATAAAAAAACAGCCAAGGCTGGTATTGATTTACAAATATCTAATAACTGAACCTTTATTTTTTCTTTTTCTTCTTCATTTAATTTTGCATTCATAGACTTACGAACTAAATGCATAGTTTCTTTACTTTGAGATAATTCTTGATATAATCTCAGTTTATTTTTATGCAATAACTCTTTTATTTCATCTATTGTTTGCATTATAATTTTCTACGTTTTCGTTCCGTTTTTAAAAGATTTAGTTCTCTACTTGTTTGCCCGGCAACCGAAGTATTTTCTTCAGCTCTTCTAATTAAATACGGCATAACATCTCTAACTGGGCCAAAAGGAAGGTATTTTGCAACATTATAACCTTGGTTTGCTAAGTTATAACTAATATGATCGCTCATACCAAATAACTGACCAAACCACAAACGATTGTCATTTTCTTTTATGCCGTGTTTTTTAGCCAAATCCATAACTAAATAAGAACTTTCTTCATTATGCGTACCTACAAACAATGCCATTTTTGGTTGTTCCATCATGTAAGTTGTAGCGGCATCATAATTTATATCAGTTGTTTTTTTGTCTTTACAAATTGGCGAAGGATAGCCTTTTTCTTCAGCTCTTTCTCTTTCTTTTTCCATGTAAGCGCCTCTTACTACTTTCATACCAATATAAAAGTCTTTTTCTTTT
>CAYWOM010000378.1:0-2503 GCA_964459905.1 uncultured Polaribacter sp.
AAATTTAAACTAAAGGCATTATAAGGTCTTTTGTTATTAAATATACCTTGATTAATAAATGTTGAAGAATTAGAAGCGACATCACCAAGCCCAATATTTACTGTTCCCGAATTTTCAAAAGTACCTGAACTTGAATTTGTAAAATATTCGAAGCTATTATCTGTTGAAAAATGGTACTCGTTTACTATACCTGAATTAGTAAATAACCCGTTATTTTGAATGTTTACGTTTTGATTAATAGCTCCAGTGTTGGTAAATGAATTATTATTAATAATAGAATCAAATAGGCGAACTTCTGCTGAGTTTAAAAACGTACCGTTATTGGTGAAAATTGTAGTTGTTCCTACAGGTGATAATCTTGATTTAAATATTCCATGATTGTTAAATGTTCCATTAGTATGATTTGTTATTGTTTTGTTAGAGTAAATGGAGTTGAAAGATATTAAGCCCCAATTAATAAATTCACCATGATTATTTATAATTATTGGTCCAATGTGATTTCCTGAGAGGTATAGATGGGCAGTCTCCCATATAGTTACTAAATTATTATTAGTTAAAACATTATTATTATCACTTATTGATAAATCCCCTCCAATAGTTAAAGTACCATTAATTATAAGATGATTAGAACCAGTGCTTATATATACAGAAGTTCCATCAGGAATAATAACATGATTATTGGTGTTTATTGTAAAACCTGGAGCTATACCGCCTATCCAAGAAGATCCAGATTCCCAATTTCCGCCAGAAGCGGTATAAGTTGTTTGTGAAAATGTTAAATTAAAACTAAAAATAAGTGTTAGAATAAGTAATAGTTTTTTCATAATCGTTTTTATTAAATATAATATTCAAATTTAGAATCTTTTTCTAAGACTAAAAATACGTAGTAGGTGCAAAATTTACGTAACCCTACGTAGTTTTTTAAAGATTTGTTATTAACTCTTTATGTTCTTGAGTCCATATAAATAGGGTGTCGTTTCCAGATATTAAGTTTAATTTTGCAATAATATTTGCGCGATGTTTTTCTACAGTTCTATGTGAAATAGATAATGACTCAGCAATTTCTTTGGACGTTTTTTTATTAGAAATCATTAGTGTCCGATAAAAAAATCCTCAAAAATTGAGGATTTTTTCGTATAGTTGAATTAATATCTCACCAAAAATTCAATTATGGGTAAAAGTACAACTTTTTTCGGACAGCCGATTTTCAGTCAAATGCTAGGATTGCTTACTAAAAGTAAAATTATGGAACGAGCTAAAGAACATAAATCAGATCATTATTGTAAACGTTTTTCAACATTTCAGCATCTGATTACTATGGTTTATGGAGTTACTTCAGGATGCAACTCCTTACGCGAACTATGCGGTGGCATTGTAAGTTATGGCGATAAAATTTCTCACTGTAAATTTGATTACTCCCCAAAAAGAAGTACTATATCAGACGCCAACAAGCGAAGGGATTGTGTCGTTTTTGAAAATATCTATGATGATTTAGTCAAGGAGTACTTACCCGATTTATCGGACAGCCATAAGCAGTTGGTAATAGATAAAAAGGTATATGCAATAGATTCGACTACAATCGCTCTGTTTCAACCGATTTTTGAATGTGTAGAAAGGAATCCTGCGAACGGAAAACGAAAAGGAGGTATTAAAAGTCATCAAAAATTAGACATGCAAGCTGGAATACCAGTAAAAGTGTATCATAGCAATGCTCGTG
Organism: uncultured Polaribacter sp.; assembly: GCA_964459905.1. GTDB lineage: Bacteria > Bacteroidota > Bacteroidia > Flavobacteriales > Flavobacteriaceae > Polaribacter. The sequence continues at coordinate 1,718 of CAYWOM010000378.1, forward strand.
AACAAGACTCTTTGTTCATTCAAAAAGAAGGCGTAATGAAAAAAGGAGAAGTCGCATTGTTTGACAAAGCGTATAACAATTACGCTCTTTTTGACCAATGGAATAAAGATGAGATTTTCTTTGTAACAAGACTAAAAAACAATGCTAAAGAAACACTACTTGAAGAGTTTGAACTTGCTCAGGCAACTCCAGACAACATCTTAAGAGATGCTAAAATAGCACTGAAATACAAAGATAATCAAAGGCAAGAAAAACAAGTGGAACTTCGTATGGTATCATTTTATCATGAAGAAAAGAATAAGGTTTATTACTTCCTAACAAACCTTTTTGATTTACCTTCAGAACAGATAGCCATGCTCTATAAAAAACGGTGGGAAATTGAGTTACTATTCAAGAAGATAAAGCAAAACTTTCCGCTACAATACTTTTATGGCGAAAATAAGAACGCTATACAAATACAAATTTGGTGTACACTGATAGCTTTATTACTCATTACATTTATGAAGAAACAATTGACCAAATCATGGAGTTTTTCAAACCTTGTTAGTTTAATGCAGAAGCACCTGTTTTCCTATGTGAAATTTACCGACTTTTTTAATAACGTAGATGCATTTGCGAAGGAATTTGTCAAAAACAAAGGAAATCCAGATGATTTTCAACAAAAAATTAAATGGAGTTAGCACAAAAAATAAAGAGGCTTACTTTTGGGTTTAAAAAAATAGCCCCCAGTTTTAGGGGACTTATATTAGAAATTTAACTAATTTAGGTTTTTATCGGACAACAGTA
>CAYWOM010000379.1:0-2495 GCA_964459905.1 uncultured Polaribacter sp.
CTGTGCTTGTGAATTTACATTAATACAATCTTGAATATAATTATTAGTAATTGTATGGTTACTATCAGTAATTCTAATTCCTCCCGTTCCTTCAACATTTTCGCCTAAAAAATAATTCCCATCAACTAAAGCATTAGAACCATGACGAAGTACTAAAGAACCTCTACATCTTCTAAAAGTGTTATTGATAAATATGTTATTCTTGCTTTTATTAGTGATGATTTCATTTTCACCATCAGCTTCAACAAAATAATTATTTTTAACTGTAGTGTTATTATTTACATTTTGTTCACCGCTAGCTCCTAAACGTATTGTTTCACTATCTCCAGCATTTGTTAACGAAGTATCCGTTTTTGCGTATTTATAGAAATAATTATTACTAATTGTATGACCAACTGTTGTACAAGGATTATCTTCAGCATTGTATTGAAGCTCAACTAAAATCATAACTCCTGCATTAGATTTATTCATAAATGAACAGTTAGTTACAGTATTATGAGTTCCATACAACACAATCCATTTATGTTTTACACTTGTTCCAACTTCTAAATCATTTGGATGAACCGTTAAACCATCTATTGCACAATTTTGAATTTTACTATAATTAGCATAATTAGAGCCATCTCTGAATTCTATAAAATTGCTTGCTCCATAACCACCTTGCCAGTGAAAACCGTCAACAATAACGTAATCTCCTCCAATACTCATTTTTAAACCACCAGTAAACTTAACCCCTCCAGGAGTTGCCGATTTAAATGTAATAGGCAAAGCTGTAGTACCTGTTGTTGGTGAAAATTTAATTCTTTCATCTGAAGTATATGTACCATCTGCTAAAATAACAGTGTCTCCTGCCCCAAGTGTTAAGCCTGCAAGTTGATCTGGATTCGTAATATTATGAGTCGTTTGACTGATTACTGTGGCAGAAAATAGTAACAGAAAAATGAGAATATATTTTTTTTTTTTACAAAAATTAAATTGGTTTACCAATTTGGTTTACCAAATATATGGAAATAATTTTGTTTCATCAATTAATTTAGAGAACGAAAGTTATTCTTTACTTTTATTCAACCCATTATCTATTCAAAACTACATATTGTAAACACCTCCATTAATATCTAGCGTAGCTCCTGTAATAAAGCCATCATATTCAGACGCTAAATACAAAACAGCTCTTGCAACATCTGCAGCGTTGCCTGCTCGTTGAATTGAAATGCCAGCCGTTGTTGCAGCTGCAGATTCTTTTGTTGTATGTGTGTTATGAAATGAAGTGCCAAGGATAAGACCCGGAGCAACAGCGTTTACTCGCGTACCTTGAGGCCCTAATTCCGTAGAAAGTGCTCGTGTAAATGTTAAGATTGCACCTTTACTTGTAGCGTAAGCCAATGATCCTGGATGACCACCTTTTCGACCAGCGAGTGATGCCAAATTAACAATACTACTGTTATCATTCTTCCCAAGATAAGGAGATGCAGCTCTCGTTACAAACATCATAGATGTAAGGTTGATATCCATTACTTTGTTCCAGAAATCAGTTTCTATTTCACCTATCATTTTACGTGCAACAAGTGAACCTGCGTTGTTGATTAATATATCTAGACCGCCAAACGCCTCTATTGTTTTTTCGACTATTGCATTCGCATCTGCTTCTTTTGTTAAGTCACCAGATATAGTAATCGCTTTTTGTCCTTTACTAATTGCATATTCCATCAATTGATTTGCGGTATCAGCACTAGAAAAATAGTGAATGGCAACATTGGCACCGCTATCAATAAAGTGTCTAGTGATAGATTCTCCAATTCCTTGTGCTCCAGCAGTTATTAGAACGTTTTTGCCATTTAATTTATTATTATTCATATTATTCCCAAATTAATTAATTTAATCGTTTTTAGTAAAATAGCCTTCATTGGATACTGCAGTGTCACTTATAGATATACTTGCTGTTTTAAACCAAACTTCGGCATAGTTTCCGTCCTTATATTGTTTTTGAATATCACCACCATGAGTTTCAGCACAGAACACCAATTTTTATTTATTTCTGGCGATTTTCCATTGGTTTGATTGTAAGAACCTAACTTAAAGAAGCAACCTTCACCAGCATACCCATTTTTACGTTCTACTCCGTCTTGACCAATTGGCACAAATAATTTTTGTGTTTGCTCTGGTATATCTGCAGTTGTTGTGTATTCTGATTCGATTAAGTTTTTTACAAACGTTTTTGTTTCATGTCCTTTACTACTAAATTTTAAAGTCATAATACCTTCATTAACTTCAATTTTATAACTAAACTCTTCACCTAAAGCAATACCGTCTTTAGGTTCTTTTGGATACGTGTTTACTTCTGTACCAACAACAGAAAAATCATGACCCCAAACTGCTGTTGAATAATCCCATCTTCCAGAATTGTCATTACCTTTTGTATTGATTTCATAATGCCAAAAAACAGAACCTTTTGTATGACCAGGAAATTTCTTGTAAAATATTTTAAGTGGTTCGTT
>CAYWOM010000380.1:0-2480 GCA_964459905.1 uncultured Polaribacter sp.
ATAAGATTGGGTAAGTATGTTTCTTTTTACTCTTTATCGAAACTATAAAATTCTGTATACCAATATTCCTAAATAAAGAACCTTTAAGGTCTTTTAATAATAACTATTTTAAAACACTAACTGTAATGTTTTTTAAAATAATTTCAGACACTTTTTTAAGTTGATTATTTTCAAAAGCTTTATCAATATCTATTAACTTAAGGTTATTATTTAAAGGTTTATAGTTGTAATAATCAACAAAGCGAATTCCGTTTTTAACACATTGTTGTTTTAAGACTCTAAAACGTTTACCGCCTCCGTTTGTATGGTAAGAATACGCTAAATAATCAACCAAAAAATCTTCTTTACCAATCCAATAAATAAATACATCTTCAAAATCTTCTCCTCCTCCATTTTCAGAAAAAGTGATTTCAACTTTATAATACGCTTTTTCTTTTATGGTTGATGCTGGCAATAATTTCTTTTGAACAGCTTTGTCATTTAAACCAAAAGGCAATACAGAAAAATAATGCACCGAGTTTATAGCGTTGCTATATTTAGAAACCATAGTATCTGCAATCTTAACAGCATGTGCATCTATAATTCTATTATAAGCATTATTTGTTACCACTTCGTCTATAAAAACTGAATCTTTTGTATAGCTTCTATACAGCTTAAAATTGCCGTTTTTTCTAATAGCAGCGTACTCTTTATCTCTAAATTTAAATGAAATTTCAGAATTAGAAACTTTATCTGCACCAGAAAATAAAATGGTTTTATCTATAATTTGTTGCGCTGTTAATTTCTTTTCTACTGGATTACAAGAAACCAAGATTACTAAAAATAATACAATTAAATACCTCATTGAGTTTTGTTTAATTTGGTCGAATAACTAGCTGAAAATTACACTTCTTTATCGTAATCAAAAATGTATCTTTGTTAAAATTATTTAAACAAAAACCAGTCTATGACTGTTCAGAAAAACATCAACATAAAAAATAAAAAAGCCCGTTTCGAATTTGAAATTCTAGACAAATATGTGGCTGGAATTCAATTAACTGGAACAGAAATAAAGTCTATTAGGCAAAGTCAGGCAAGAATTACAGAGAGTTTTTGCGAGTTTAATGAAGGCGGCGAGCTGTTTATAGTAAATATGTACATACAAGAATATATCTTTGGGCACCATTTTAATCACAAACCAAAAAGTGAACGCAGATTATTGTTAAATAAACGAGAGTTACGTAGCTTAAAAAAAGATGTAGAAGCCAAAGGAAATACCATTGTTCCTTTACGCCTCTTTATTAATGATAGAGGTTTTGCTAAATTAGAAATTGCTTTAGGAAAAGGTAAAAAAACACATGACAAACGTGAAGTTTTAAAAGACCGAGATAACAAAAGAGATTTAGCCAGAATAAAAAAGAATTTTAATTAAAAATAAGATTCTTTTACTGGTGTAGTAGAATATGTTCATCAAAAAACAGCCTTTGAGATTCTAAAATACCTGTTGTGTATTTTGATGAAGCACTTTCATTTCGATTCGTTTTTAAAACATAATTTAAAGGGGGTAAAACATATATGCATCATTATCAATTTTGTTTATATAATAACTTAAACTGAATCTCAAGAAAAAATAAATGTTAAAAGAAAAACTTAAAAACTACAATGTAATTTTAGCTTCTAAATCTCCAAGAAGACAAAATTTCTTTAGAGATTTAAACATCGATTTTACCATTCAACTAAAAGAAGTTGAAGAAATTTATCCAAAAGAATTAAAAAGCATAGAAATTACCAATTTTTTAGCCGATTTAAAATCAAAATCATTTACAAATCTTAAAGAAAATGATTTGTTAGTAACATCAGACACTATTGTTTGGCTAGAGAATAAAGCGTTAGGAAAACCCAAAAATGAAGCAGAAGCTTTTACAATGTTGCGCAATTTATCTGGCAAAAAACACGAGGTAATTACATCTATTTCTATTAAAAATAAAAATTTTCAGAAAATTATAAACGATGTAACTGCAGTTTATTTTAAAGAAATATCTGATGAAGAAATTAATTATTACATAAACAATTACAAACCTTTTGATAAAGCTGGCGCATACGGCATTCAAGAATGGATTGGTTTTATAGCCATTGATAAAATAGAAGGCAGTTATTTTAATGTAGCAGGTTTACCTGTACACAAGCTCTATAAAGAATTAATGGGTTTATAAATTAAGTTAAATTACCTATTTATAGACTTGCAAACAGTATGTTAAAAACTCTTTTTTCTATTCTCTCTTTTCTTTTCTTTAAAGAGAAATAAAAGTTTATTTTTACGAAAATTTTTACAACTCAACAATTTATAATGAAAAAATACACCTACACAGAAAAAAAAGATACTCGTTCTGGTTTTGGAGACGGTTTAACAGAATTAGGAAGAACAAATCCTAATGTAGTTGCACTTTGTGCAGACTTAATTGGTTCTCTAAAAATGGATCAATTTATTAAAGAAAATCCAG
>CAYWOM010000381.1:0-2473 GCA_964459905.1 uncultured Polaribacter sp.
CAGAATTGATAATTGTAACGGAGTAATTTTCTGGAATATTTAAAATTTGAAAACTCGCGTGCGTTCCAGACAATGCTTTTTGATGACAATGGCCGTGAATCTTTAATATCTTACTTTTTAAGGTAAATACAGCTGTGTTTATAGCTCCTTTTTCTGCTTCTTTTGATAAAAATTCTTCAAATGTAAATACATTTTTGGCAATCTTTTCTGCGGATTTTTTATCGTCTGCCAAACGAATGTATTCATCTCTAAAAGTTAAAATTGCAGAAGGTTCTATTCCTATTAATGGGGTTTCTTCGGTAATAAGGTCTTTAAAAGTTTCAATATTTAAATTACAAACTGTTTTGGCTTCTTTTAAAAATCCTTTTGAAATAAAACTTCTACCAGATTCTTCATGCTTTACAATTTGCAAATTATAACCTAATTTTTCTAATAAATAAAAAGCATCTTTTCCAATTTCTACATCGTAAAAGTTGGTAAATTCATCACAAAATAAATAAATAATTTTCTTATTAGAAGATTTTACTTGCTTTTTGTACCATTTAATCAATGTTTTAGAGGCTAGTTTTGGCACACTTCTTTTCTGTGCAACACCCATTGCAGCTTTGGCAAAAGGTGTATTTAAAATGGCATTTGTTAAAGTAGGAGCAATACTACCTAATTTGTTATACTTTACATTATTCGCAAATAATTTACTTCTAAAAGAATACCCGTTTGTTTCTTGATATTGATATAAAAACTCTGCTTTCATGGTTGCAATATCTACATTACTAGGGCATTCAGATGCGCATGCTTTACAGCTTAAACAAAGGTCTAAAACTTCTTTTAGCTCTTTAGAATCAAACTTGTTTTTAGCATCATTATTCGTAAGAACTTCACGCAACATATTTGCTCTTGCTCGTGTGGTATCTTTTTCGTTTTTTGTTGCTCTATAACTTGGGCACATGGTTCCGCCAGCAGAAACTGGTTTTCTGCAATCGCCAGAACCGTTGCATTTTTCGGCTAATTTTAAAATTCCTTCACTGTCAGAAAAATCTTGAATGGTTTCAATCTCAGGTTCAATTCTGTCAATTTCATAACGCAGGCTTTCATCCATTGCAAAAGCGTCCGTAATTTTACCCTTGTTAAAAACATTGTTTGGATCAAAAGCTTTTTTAATACGTCTTAATAATTGATAATTTTGTTCGCCAATCATTAAAGGTATAAATTCTGCACGTACAATTCCATCTCCATGTTCGCCAGAAAAAGAACCTTTGTATTTCTTTACCAATTGGGCAGTTTCTGTGGTAATTTTTCTAAATAAAATTACATCTTCCTTTTTCTTTAAATTCAAAATCGGACGTAAATGCAATTCTCCAGCGCCAGCATGTGCATAATACACGGCGTTTTGCTGATATTTATCCATTATTTCGGTAAATTCTTTAATGTAATTTGGTAAGTCTTCTAGCGCCACAGCGGTGTCTTCTATACAAGCAACAGCTTTCATATCGCCAATCATATTTCCTAAAGCACCTAAACCTGCTTTTCTTAAATAATGTACTTTAGCAATATCTGCGCCGTATATTTTAGGATGATGATATCCAAAGTTGTTTTTTTCTAAATCGGTAATTAAATTATCTGCTAAAATTTCTGCAGCTTCAATGGTGTTTGCCGAAACTTCTAACATTAAAACTGCTGCTGGATCGCCTTGTAAAAAAAACCTATTTTTAGCTAGCTCTCTATTGTTTTTTGTACAGTCTAAAATAGTTTTGTCCATTAATTCACAATTATATAAATTGTGGTTCATAGCAGTAACAGTAGCAATTAAACTTTGATTAATACTTGTAAAATGAGAGCACACCATAATACTTTCTTGCGGAGGTAAATTATCTAACTGCAAGGTAATTGCTGTAGAAAAAGCCAAAGTACCCTCACTACCAGATAAAAATTTGGCAATATTTATAGTTGGCTGATTACCTCCAAATAAATTAGATGTTAAAAACTCATCAACAGCATACCCGGTATTTCTTCTGTGAATTGCTGGTTTTGGAAACTCTTTTTTTATTTCTTGTTGATTTATTTCTAGAGAAAGTTCTTCAAAAATAGATTGATAAATTTTTCCTTCTTGGTTGTTTTCTTTCGTTTTTTTGATGAAGTTCGCTGAAGTTATTTCTTTAAAAACAGCAGAAGAGCCATCACTTAAAATGGCATCTATTTGTAAAACTTTATCACGTGTTACACCGTATTTAATAGAGGTACTTCCAGAAGAATTATTGCCTACCATTCCGCCAATCATACAGCGGTTAGAGGTTGATGTGTTTGGGCCAAAAAATAACCCATAAGGTTTTAAGAAAACATTTAATTCATCTCTTACAATTCCTGGTTGCAGTGTAATTGTTTTTGCATTTTTATCAAAAAAAATAATTTCTGTAAAATGTTTAGCAACATCTACCACAATTCCGTCTCCAACACATTGCCCTGCGAGTGATGTTCC
>CAYWOM010000382.1:0-2470 GCA_964459905.1 uncultured Polaribacter sp.
GTTTAAATACTTGTTATTATGGCTTAAAATATATTTTTCCGTGAGCTTTGCAGATTTTGTTTTCATGTCTAGTTTTTGTTAAAATTAAATGAAAAACTCTGGGTGAATCAATCTTTGCGAAAACCAAAATAATATAAAGTAGCTACTCTATACGTTTTTATTGCAATTTTTTGTGGTGTAATTAGCTAATCGAAAACCGTAGTTATAATATTATGTATATTGTTTTGTGTAAGGTTTTTGCATTAAATGGCTTTAGTGTTAATCATTATCTAGATTTTTTAACACACTGCTGTACTAAATAGTAAAACCTTTAATTGTTTAAATAAAACAGCCATTTACTACCCTATGTTTTATAAAAGTAAGGAAAATGAAGACATAAAAAAAACGAATTGTGAGACACAATTCGTTGATTTTATTAACTTTAAGTCTTGTAGCGAGAACGGGATTTGAACCCGTGACCTCAGGGTTATGAATTTGATTTAAATATCCATTTCTTACCCTTTTATGCTTTGTTTTAATGAAATCGTGTACCGAATCGTATACTCTGATTTATAATAATTTTCTAGTCAAATATAGCAAATAATTTAGTTCAAAATAAAAAATATACAATTCCGAAAATAGAAACCCACTGGTTAGAAAATGTATATGATGAAATGGAATTGTTAGGTTTTACAATTCATGACTTTTTTTCACTAACAACAGATAAATTTTGTCGGCATGTAAAAGCAAAAGAAATGGAAACTTATTCTAATAAATATGCCTTGTTATATGGTAGATTAGTAATCATTAGATTTAATAAAATTTTACAAGGAAATCTCATGCGGTTAAGTACTTTTATAGACCAGGATAGTTTTTATTTTGATACTATTCACTTTGTAAACGTTGTTTATTTATGCCCAATAATCGGAATGGGAACTTATGCTTGTTATGGAAAAATAACCAATCATTTTGGATTTTGTAGTATGAACATCATTCAAGCTAAAAAAATGAGTATTGCGGTGGATCCGAGACAATAAAAACATATAAATCAAATTAAAATATGCTTAACTATATGTATATCAATATTTTAAGTAATTTATTTGCTTTGTGTCCGTAAATAATTATTATTTATGGATAGTGAAACTAACTATTAATTTAATAAAAACAATATGGAAACCACGCAGAAACTACAAGAAACAAAACAAAATTCAATAGATGCTTTAGGATTCAAAAATTTACCAAACGGCTAACATTTGGCATTGTTTTTAAAGTTACAATTAAGAGTTTTGAGCCAAAATAAAAATTTAGCACTAAAAAGTTCGATTAAAATTGGATTCATTTTTAGTAACTCCCAAATTATTTTGGGTTGATGGTATGTTTATAAAAATTGCTAATCTTCAAGAAGATATGTTCTACAGTAAGCATATAAAATGTCGATAGAGTTTTAATTAAACGATATTTTTATTCGTAATACTCTAAATTACATGCTATAAATTTCACTAAAGACGTAATAGATTAATGATAGTATTTCTATACAGTTCCAATTATTAAGAAATTAAATTTGTGACTGGTAACTTGGAGGGGTAAAATAAACATACAATTATGGAAATCCGTAATTATATATCAATTCGTTTTTCTATTTTAGTAAATTATTCTTTTGCTATGAAATTCAACGAAGATTCCAGAGTTAAAATACCTTCAATTTTACACCTAATAAAATTAGGCTACACCTACCTTTCTTTAAAAGAGAATGACTGGGATAAAAGCACGAATATATTTACTGATATTTTTTACAATCAGCTTAAAAAAATCAATACAAATCTTTCTCAAAAAGAAGCAGAAAAATTTTATACTGAGGTTTCACTGACTTTAGAAAACGAAGACTTAGGAAGGGCTTTTTATAAAAAACTAATTGATCAATCAGGAATTAAAATCATTGATTTTGATAATTTTGACAACAACTCTTTTCATGTAGTTACAGAATTGCCTTATGAAAAAGATGAGGATAATTTTAGACCAGATATTATTCTACTAATTAACGGAATGCCTTTAGTATTTATCGAAGTTAAAAAACCAAACAATAGAGATGGAATTTTAGCAGAACATAAACGAATGCAAACTCGTTTTCAGAATAAGAAGTTTAGAAAGTTCATCAACTTAACACAGTTAATGGTTTTTTCTAACAATATGCAGTATAGTGATAATGATACGCAAATGTTAGAAGGTGCTTTTTATAGCACAACAAATTATAGGAAACCAATATTCAATTATTTTAGAGAAGAAGAAACTTTTGATTTAGATAAACTCTTGAAACCACTTTCAGAAGAAGATGAAACCGTTGTTTTAAAAGATACTAACCTTCTAAGTATAAAAAGTAATAAAGAATACCAATCTAATAAAAGCCCAAACACAGCAACCAATAGTATTTCTACGTCTTTATGTCAACGCCACCGTTTAAAATTTATTTTACGTTATGCTTTTGCTTATGTAG
>CAYWOM010000383.1:0-2458 GCA_964459905.1 uncultured Polaribacter sp.
ATTTTTTTCCCAAAGTTTTTTAAAGAAACCTCTTTTACGTCTAAAAACACATAGCATATCTGGGTTATGCGTTTTTATATGCTCTAAAACTCCTTGAAAAGTAGTTGCATTTTCAGAAAAAGTTAAAGTAGATTGTATATCTAATAAATCTTGATGAAGTACTAAATCTTCTTCTGTATAATTTGGCGTTTTTACTAGTAATAAATTTACTTTCGAATTAAATTTTTCAACTATAAAATGCAAACCATTTAAGGCTGTTTTACTTTTTATAATACCAGATTTAAAAGCCATTAAAATACTCTTAATGGGCTTAAAAACGTAACCTTCTGGAATGGCTAAAACCGGAATTTCTGTTAGTTTTACCAAACTTCCAGTAGTTTTTCCTAAAAATATTTCGTCTTTAATAGAATTACTTCTAGAGCCAACAATTACTAAATCTATACCTAATTCTTGGTCTATAGCCTCTAAGCTATCTATAACCGTTCCTTGTGCTGCAATTAATTTTACGGCAACATTTTTTACGTCTACCGTGTTTACTAAGGTTCGCAAATATAAATTTGTTTCACGTTCTATAATTGCATTCATATTTATAATTGTTCCTGCTTTAGATTTAACACTATAGGCTCTAAAAACAAAAACTTTTGCATTAATTTCTGATGCAAAATCAATTGCGTATTGTAGCGTTGTTTTAGCGCTTTCAGTAAATCCAATGGGTACTAAAATATGTTTCATAATTCAATAATTTAAAGGCGTAAAGTTACTAATTTTTCAGAGAGTAAGGTATTTTCTAATTTTTTAGATATGTATCTTTGTCAAAAAAAAAATTATTGAGTACAGATATCAGTTTTAAAAGTATAAATAAATTAGCAATACCAGCTTTAATAGCTGGTATTGCTGAGCCTGTTTTATCAATTACAGATATCGCAATTATTGGAAATATTAATCTTAATGCAACAGAAAATTTGGCTGCAGTTGGTATTGTGGGTACTTTTATTTCTATGTTAATTTGGGTTTTTGGGCAAATTAGAAGCGCAATATCTTCTATTATTTCTCATTATTTAGGTGCCAATAAATTGGATAAAATAAATACGCTGCCAGCACAGGCAATTGCAATTGTAGTTTTTGGAAGTTTTTTAGTGTTAGTTATTTCTTATCCGTTTGCCACACAAATTTTTAAAATTTATAATGCATCAGGTATCATTTTAGAATATTGTGTAACCTATTTTAAAATTAGAATATTTGGCTTTCCTTTTTCGCTTTTTGTATTTGCTGTTTTTGGAATATTTAGAGGTTTGCAAAACACCTATTTTCCGATGATAATTGCCATAATTGGTGCAAGTTTAAACATTATTTTAGATATTATTTTTGTTTACGGAATCGAAAATTATATACCAGCAATGAATATTGAAGGAGCAGCTTATGCAAGTTTAATTTCGCAAATGGTTATGGCAATAATTGCAGCTTTTTTGTTGCTAAAAAAAACAGCTATTTCGCTAAAATTATCCTTAAAATTACATCCAGAAATTCCACGTTTATTAGGTATGATTGGCAATCTTTTTATACGAACCATAGCCTTAAATATTGCCTTATATCTTGCAACTTCTTACGCTACTTTTTATGGTAAAGAATATATTGCCGCTTATACAATTGGCTTAAACCTTTGGTTATTGGCAGCTTTTATGATTGATGGATATTCGAGTGCAGGTAATATTTTATCAGGAAAATTATTAGGTGCAAAAGACTATACTAATTTAGTGCTTTTAAGTACAAAATTATTTAAATATGGTTTAATTACTGGGGTAATTACAGCATTGGTTGGCTTTGTGTTTTATAATTATATAGGAAAAATATTTACCAAAGAGCCATTAGTTTTAGAACAGTTTTATACTATTTTTTGGATCATTTTAGCAATGCAACCTTTGTGTGCAATTACATTTATTTTCGATGGAATGTTTAAAGGAATGGGTAAAATGAAATATTTAAGAAACCTTTTAATCTTGTCTACAGGATTGGTTTTTATACCCACACTTTTGTTTTTTGATTATTATAATTTAAAACTAACTGCAATTTGGATTGCCTTTACTTTTTGGATTATAGCCAGAGGTTTGCCTTTAATTTTTAATTTTAGAAAACAGTTTTTACCTCTTGTAAATAATTAGGTATCAAAAGAGATATACTGTATAAATAATTTTACCAAGTTAAATTTAAAAACTTATTTTTACTTAAAATCTTTTTTTATGACTACAACAAGACAAAACGGAAGTTTATATACCAATATTCAGGATAAAATTGCAACAATAGAATTTGGGCACCCAGCAAGTAATTCTTTTCCAAGCGAACTGTTAAAAAGGCTAACTAATGAAATTAATTCAATAGCAAAAAATACTAATGTTGCTATAATTATTTTAAAGTCAGAAGGAGAAAATGCCTTTTGCGCTGGTGCTTCTTTTGATGAATT
>CAYWOM010000384.1:0-2444 GCA_964459905.1 uncultured Polaribacter sp.
AAAATTTAATCCATCTACAGATGATATTAAAAATATTCCGGAAATGGATTTTACCAATACTACTTTTTATAAGAATATAATTACCAACGGAAATACTGACTTTAGAGACACACAAAATGAAGATTTTATCATTGGAGAAAATAGCGATGGAATTAACAAAGCTACCATTACCCTATTTTCTTTAGATATTTTAGGTATAAATAGAACTTCTGCGCCAGATATTGGTGCGTATCAGCATATTGTTTTTAATTAGGTTTTATGATTACTAGGTTCACTTTTCTTTTTAAACTTGACAATGCTTTAATTTTAAAAAAAAGCTACCTAGTAATGACACGTTATCAATTTAAAACAGATAATGCAGTTATTGTAGTGTCTTAATTATTAAAGGTAAAATCATTAACTTATGTAATACTTTTAAAAGAGCCTTTTAGTCAACTTATTTTTCTCTTCTTTTAAAAAAACTAACTAAACTTCCTCCAGAAATTAAAGCCCAAATACCTCTGTAAACCCAAATATTTAATTGAAAACCAAAAAAAGATTTTGCAGTATCATTATTTAAAAAAGACATCACAATAATTATAACTCCTATAACGCCCCAAACTAAATTCCAATTATTATTTCTCATAAATTTATTTTTAAATTATTATTTATAAACCACGCCGTTTTTCATTACAAAAACAACGTTTTCCATGGTTGTAATATTCTTTGTTGGATCGTCATCTACCGCAATAATATCAGCAAAAAAACCTTTTTAATTTGCCCGATTTCTGTTTCCATTTTTAATAATAGTGCATTTGTTATGGTTGCAGCTTGTATGGTTTCTATTGCTGGCATACCGGCTGCTACCATAAAACCAAATTCTTTACCGTTATTACCATGTTTAAAAACACCTGCATCTGTTCCAAAAGCAATACCCACTCCTTTTTTATATGCTTTTGCAAAAGTTCCCTGAATTTGTGGCCCAACAGCCAATGCTTTAGGAACTACAATTGCAGGATAAAAGCCTTTAATTTTTGCCTTCTCCTCTACTTCTTTTCCTGCGGTAATTGTGGGTACTAAATAAGCGTTGTGCTTTTTCATGAGTTCCATAGTTTTATCGCTCATATAAGTACCGTGTTCTATGGTTTTTACGCCACCAATAATTGCGCGTTGCATTCCTTCATCGCCATGCGCGTGCGCGGCAACATGCATTCCATAATCTTTTGCAGTATTGCAAATTGCTTTTATTTCTTCAATTGTAAATTGCGGATTATCACCTGATTTGGCAACACTTAAAACCCCACCAGTAGCAGTAATTTTAATCCAATCTGCACCATTTTTATATCGCTGTCTTACTGCTTTTTTTGCATCTTCAACAGAATTTACAACTCCTTCTTTTGGTCCGGGATTACCAATTAATTTTCTACTACTTCCGTTTGTAGGATCGGCATGACCACCTGTAGTTGCTAAAGATTTACCGGCTGTAAAAACTCGAGGCCCAGGTATTTTACCAGAATTTATAGCATTTCTTATAGAAATATTTACGCCAGTTCCGCCAAGATCTCTAACTGTTGTAAATCCGTTTAATAATGTTTTTTTAGCAAAACCAACAGCATTAAAAGCCACATCGGCCTCATTTAAAATATAGCTATTTAATCTTGTATTTCTATCAAATTCTTGTTCTATATGTACATGAAAATCTATTAAACCAGGCATAACAAACTTATCTCTTAAATCTATAGAAGTTGCTCCTCTTGGCATTATATAGCCATCTATTACATTAATAATTTTATTTTTTTCTACTACAATTGTTTTTTTAGAATGAATTTTACCTGTTTTTGTGTCAATTAATTTGCCGCACATTATATAACTGTTTTGTGCTATTAAAACTTTACCAATAAATACTATTAAACAGAATGTTAATATTTTCTTCATTTGTTATAAATTTTGTCTCTAAATGTATGAAAAATTACCTAATTTGCTTCTCTAAATTTTTTTTAATGAAAAACGTTGTTATTACAGGAACAAGTAGAGGAATTGGTTTTGAATTGGCGCAACAATTTGCAAAAAAAGGGCATCATGTTTTAGCACTCTCAAGAAACACAGCTCCCTTAGAAAAAGTAAATCATAAAAATATTACAACAATCTCTGTAGATTTATCTAAAAATTCTGACATAAAAAAAGCTGTAGCTTTTATACAATCTAATTGGAAACGAGTAGATATTTTGATTAATAATGCAGGAAAATTAATAAATAAACCTTTTACAAAATTAACTTCAGATGATTTTTTAGACGTGTATAAAGTAAATGTTTTTGCAGTTGCAGAATTTACAAAGGAGATGATTCCGTTCTTAAAAAAAGGAAGTCACGTAGTTACTGTAAGTTCGATGGGCGGCATTCAAGGAAGTTTAAAATTTCCTGGTTTAGCAGCATACAGTTCAAGTAAAGGAGCTGTGATTACGTTG
>CAYWOM010000385.1:0-2439 GCA_964459905.1 uncultured Polaribacter sp.
TAAAATTAAGATGTATGTTTTTTATTGCGGTATTTTTTGGCCAATATTTAACTTTATAATGCTACTTTTATGAAATACAAATATCTAAAAGAGTTTACCCTATACTTTTAATTTAGATTATTATTTTTAAACCAAAAACAGATAAAACTATGAGGCACAATTTTATGAGATTAGTATTACTATTTTTTACATTTAATTTCTTTGCACAAACGGAAAAAGTTTCAGTTGTAAGTAATGAACAAGGAATGAAATTGGTAGTTGATGGCAAAGATTTTATGATTAACGGTATGAACTGGGATTATATTCCTATTGGAACCAATACTGTAAATGCAAATTTTTGGAAAAAATCTGATGATATTATTAAAGCTGGTTTAGATGCAGAAATGGGTCTTTTAAAAAATATGGGTGTAAATGTAATTCGCCAATATACCGGTGTTCCAGCAAAATGGATAAAATATATTTATGAAAATTATGGTATTTACACTATGTTAAATCATTCTTTTGGCCGTTATGGTCTTACTTTAGATGGTGCTTGGGTACCTGTTACCAAATATGGTGAACCAAAAACACAACAGCATCTTTTATCTGAAATGGAAACCTTAGTAAAAGGATACAAAGACACACCAGGTCTTTTAATGTATTTATTAGGAAACGAAAATAATTATGGCCTTTTTTGGGCAGGTTCAGAAACAGAAGACTTCCCCGATGAAGAAGAGAAAAAGCAGGCTGTTGGAGAGAAAAGAGGTCGACCAATGTATCGATTAATGAATGATGCAGCTAAAATGATGAAATCATTAGATGCTTCGCATCCAGTTGCTATTTGTAATGGAGATACGTTATTTATAGATATTATTGCGGAAGAATGTAAAGATATTGACATTTTTGGTGTTAACTCTTACAGAGGCGTAAACTTTACAGACATGTTTACAACAGTAAAAGAAAAACTGAATATGCCTATAATGTTTACAGAATTTGGTGCTGATGCTTTTAATGCAATCGATAATCAAGAAGATCAACAAATGCAAGCGTATTATATGGTTAATAATTGGAAAGATATTTATCAAAATGCTGCAGGATTAGGGAAATCAGAAAACTCAATTGGAGGTTTTACTTTTCAATTTAGTGATGGTTGGTGGAAATATGGTTTTGATGATAGAGAAAATGCAGATGTACATGATAATAATGCTTCCTGGGTAGGAGGCGGTTATGAGAAAGATTTAGCGCCAGGTAAAAATAATATGAATGAAGAGTGGTTTGGTATCTGTGCAAAAGGCCCAACCAACGCAAGAGGTTTATATACTTTATATCCAAGAGCAGCTTATTATGCCTTAAAAGAGGCGCATCAATTAAATCCTTATGAAGAAGGCGTTGATTTAGACTTTTTAAACAATCACTTTAACAACATTCAACTAATGGATGCTGTTTTAAAAGCAAGAGGCGATAAAGCAGCTCGTGGTGGCAATGAAAAAATTAGCTTAAGCAATCTAAGAGCAGAATTTACAACCTTTAATACTGGCGGAAGTCTGT
The DNA here is from genome assembly GCA_964459905.1 of uncultured Polaribacter sp. Classification (GTDB taxonomy): domain Bacteria; phylum Bacteroidota; class Bacteroidia; order Flavobacteriales; family Flavobacteriaceae; genus Polaribacter. The sequence goes on from CAYWOM010000385.1 coordinate 1,528, forward strand.
TAACAACAGACTCTCCTGCATCAGACGCTACAGGTTATCCAAGTAGAACAGGTTTCGATCACATGCAGTCTTATTTTATAGGTGTTAAAGGTCAACCTACTGCTAGTATGAGCGCAGAAGTAAACTTTAATATTTTAGGAAATGTAGCTGAAAATCCAATAGATGAAATTTTCTATGAAAGTAGAAATCGTAATGTTACAGTTAATTCAGACAACGGAAACGTAACTATAACAGACAATAATAGAGTACAAGTATATAACGCAGAATTCGATTGGAAAACGGATATTGCAGATGTAAGAGGTTTTTACAGAACAGGACATTATCACTGGCAATATCAAGGAGATATTTTTGGTCTTTATTCTGAAGCAAATTATGGCCCAAATTTAGATATTTATGGAGGTGAAATTTCAGGGATAGAAATAGATGGTAAAGGCGCTCTAAAAGGCTTAAAAGCGGCTTTTGGACCACAATTATGGTGGGGGGCAAACCCCGCAGTTTTGTTAAAGTATCGAACAAAATTAGGACATTATGACTTTACAGGAGTGTACCATGAAGATATTTCAGAAAATAATGATGCACAAACATCTGGTTTTATTCCAATGCCAAAAACACGTAGAGTTACACTAGCTTTAGAAAGAGAATATGATAATTTTGGTTTTCAACTTGGTGGTATTTGGGGTGGTCAGCCGCTAAACGGAAGAGAATTTGATATTATAGACAATAATATAGGATACAAAGACAATATACAATCGAAAGATAATTTTGGTGGTAAATTAAAAATCACCTATTCTAAAGGAACTTTTAATTGGTATGCACAATCTGCTGTTATGGGCTTAGTTGCAAATGGTGGCGCAGATGCTACAAGAACTTTTACGGGTTGGAAACTAAAAGATTCTGGTAGTGGTAACCAAG
>CAYWOM010000386.1:0-2437 GCA_964459905.1 uncultured Polaribacter sp.
TAAAAGTAGCTCAGTTTTTAGAAACTCAAGAAAATATTACGTTTGTAAAATATCCTTTTTTAAAATCACATCCACAATATGCAATTGCTAAAAAGCAAATGAAATTAGGTGGTAATATAGTTGCTTTTGAAATTAAAGGTGGTATTGAAGCTGGAATAAAGTTTCTAAATCATATAAAAATGTGTTCATTATCTGCAAATTTAGGCGACACTAGAACTATTGTTACGCACCCGTCATCTTCAACACATGGTAGGTTATCTGAAGAAGATAGGTTAGAGGTAGGTATTACAAAAGGATTGGTTAGAGTTTCTGTTGGTTTAGAAAATGTTGCAGATATTATAAAAGATTTAGAGCAAGCACTAAACTCATAAACTAATTTAAAAATCCGTAATTTTGTTATATGCTCTCTAAAAAAACAAAATACGGAATAAAAGCACTTGCCTATTTGGCTAGACAAGAAAATAAAACTCCGGTTTCAATTGCTACAATATCAAAAAGTGAAAATATTTCACTTAAGTTTTTAGAAAGCATTCTTTTAACGCTTCGTAAAAACGGAATTTTAGGATCCAAAAAAGGAAAAGGTGGTGGTTATTATTTGTTAAAAGAACCATTAGAAATACCTATGACCTCGATCATGAGAATTTTAGAAGGACCCATTTCTATGGTGCCTTGCGTTAGTTTAAATTTTTATGAAAAATGTGATGATTGTGCTGATGAAAATGCTTGTGCTGTGCATAAGTTAATGATTCAGGTAAGAGATAATACCTTAAAAATTTTTAGAAACACTTCTTTAGCAGACTTGTGTAAGAGCAAGGCCTTGCTTCTTTAATTATCGTTTTTTGGCGTTCCCTAAAGGTCGGGCTTTCCACTAAATCTTTTTGTGAAAAACAAAAAGGATACCATTTCAATCCCTAACGCAGAGCCGTACTTTCTTGAAAAAGGTTGACTAAAAATTAAATGCTTAAGCACATCACCAATTAGATATAAACACGTTAATTTACATATGGTTTCTTATTCGTTTTATTAAAACACTAGGTTGTAATAATAGTATTTCTTTTTTTTAAACTTACTTTTTTAGAGCTTTATAAAGCTATGACACCATAATTTTAAAATATAGTATTAATTACTTTAGGCTAAGCTCTATGATACACATATATCTTAGCCTAACTTTATTTATAATCAAATATTTTTTTCTAATAATCTACCAGCCAAATAATTCTTTCTCATTAATATTTACAAATATGATTAATAGATTAAATTAGGCAATAACTATTCTTAATACCGAATAAGTGGTTTTTTTATATATTTGCAAAAATTTTAAGTAAAATTAAATCTTAAAGAAAAAAAGAAAATGAAGACTACATTATTATTCTTATCGCTATTTTTAGCACTCAGCTTATCTGCCCAAGTAGGTATAGGCACTGATTCTCCAGACGCTTCCGCGTTACTAGAATTAAAAGCCGATGGCGCCACCAAAAGAGGCTTGCTCTTACCCCGCCTCTCAACTACCGAAAGGATTGCTATAACGGCTCCTGCAAACGGCTTAATCATATATAACACTACAGAAAAATGTGTAGAGGTTAACATTGGTACAAAAACAGCACCCGAATGGGTGCGTGTGAGAACAACTAATGACTAGATCAAACAAGTTCAAGTGCTATAAATACTATAAGAATATTTGGGCTATTTTAGAAATAACTATGCTTAATATAATATAAGTGGTTTTTTTTATATATTTGCAAAAAATTTTAAGTAAAATTAAATCTTAAAGAAAAAAAGAAAATGAAGACTACATTATTATTCTTATCGCTATTTTTAGCACTCAGCTTATCTGCCCAAGTAGGTATAGGCACTGATTCTCCAGACGCTTCCGCGTTACTAGAATTAAAAGCCGATGGCGCCACCAAAAGAGGCTTGCTCTTACCCCGCCTCTCAACTACCGAAAGGATTGCTATAACGGCTCCTGCAAACGGCTTAATCATATATAACACTACAGAAAAATGTGTAGAGGTTAATATTGGCACAAAAACAGTACCCGAATGGGCATGTGTAAGTGCAGGCGATACAGTAACGCCCCCTACACCCTTACCTACAGGTATGACTATTAGTGCAGACAAAGTAAAATACATTGCCTCTATTTTAGACAGTGATTACTTACCTTATGCAACCCCAACAGGCCCAGCAACTACCGGAGTTTCAGGAGATGGTGGTTCAGACACACCTGTAGACTTGCAAGGCACCTTAACAACAACGGGCCTCACCGTAACTTTACCATACACGGCTACTAGTACAGGTTTAAACTACGATGCATATAGCCAAACAGTTAGCGTACCTGCTAATTTAACCACAAGCAATGTGGCCAAAGATGTAGAGTTTTCTTACCCTGCTGGAGCCACAACAGGCACCTCTGGTACAATTACCTTAACCATCAAGGCGG
>CAYWOM010000387.1:0-2432 GCA_964459905.1 uncultured Polaribacter sp.
TCCTTCCATCCCTCTAAAACGGCTAAATCTTCTCTAAGTTCCTTTATTGTAGTAATTTTATTCTTACTTCCCCATCCACCTGGGTTAGGCTCAGCAATACATAAAATACCCTCCAGACTGAACGCTTATTGGTCCTAAACCAATTTTTAAACCTAATCGATCTTCTGGTGTACCCATATAAAAATACCATTCTTCTGGAGATAAATGTAACACAGCCCATCCTGCTCTTCCCTTTGAAGCTCTTCCTTGAACAAAACCACCAGGTACATTTACATACGTATCTAATTCTCCATGGAGTACATCATTTTGAAAATCAAAGGTTATACCTAGTTTTGCACTTATTGACATTGTTTCTTGAGGTACTTGAGGGAATTTCTTATCAGCCTTGTCTAGTAATTTTTTTCCTGCCCAGCTATTACTTGCAGAATCTTCACTAACCCCTAAGAATTTTGTTTTTGATAAAACATCATTATTAACTTTATCTACTAAACCATTAATGCTTTCCATTCCCGGTATACCAACACTCATAATGGATCCTTGCCCATAAAGTGCCAATTGATTTATACCTCCATGCTTATTAAAAAGTATTTCAAAACCTGCACCTCCTTTAAGAACCGAATCTTCAACTACATTTAATAAAACCATTGCCTTAACCCCTAAACCAGAATTTTTATCTGGTTCATATGTAAATGCTCCTCCATTAATTGATGAACCAAAATCTGCACGTCTCATTCTGTATGAAGCACCTCCTGCAAACCCTGATAAATTTATCAAACCAGTTCCTGCACCTGGTGGCAAATCTACCATTGCATCAACCATCCAATATCTAAAATCTTTTTTTCCAAAAATAGCATTTACCTCGATTTCTGTTTGAATACTTTCAAACCTAGCTCCAAGTGTTGCTCCAAAACCATCTCCATAAAGTGGATCATCATTCATTAGTTTTAAATTTCCCCAAATAGCAAAACCGCCTAATTTTGCATCTATAGCGATGACTTCTAAATCAATTCCTTGAAATTTCCATTTTTGTTTATAATTCTCTTCTTCAAAAGTTCCGATTATTGCTAAACTGGTCTCTCCTGCAAATCCATTGTCTTCACCCATTAAATTAATGGCTAAATCAAAATATAAATTGGCATTGGTTTCATTAGCTGTAATACCTATATTGGAAATAGAAACAGGAAAACCTGCTAAAGAGACTTCATCTCTATACCCCATATAGTCTACCTTAAAGACGGGAGACTCTGTTTGTAATACTAAATTTTGAAATTCAATCCCTTTAAATTCAACTAGTTTTTTCTCTGGCGTTCCATCTTCATTTGTTTCTCCAGTATCTGCTTGGTTTCCTTCGTTTTCTAAGCTACTCACTTGACTGGCACTAATAGCTAGACGACCGTGCAACGTAGCTTTTGGTCTAAACTTACCATCTCTTACTGCTAATTCAATTGAACTATTAGGCAGTAACTGGCCTTTGGCTTTCCATAGGTTAAAATCTACAACGGAATCATTACGCACATTTAACAGATATTCTTCTGGAGAAATTAGCCCTAAATAGCGCAAACCAATTTGGTCTGCACTACTATTGGTGCTTTTTTTATTTTTAGAAACGGGTAGTAAAATTCGCCCTTCAAAGCCTGCTCCTATAAAATTATTTGCAGCCAAAGAAACTTCGATATGGTCTAAAGAATACGCCCAAGCTTTACTCTTGTTGGTTACACCTTTGTCTAAAGAAAATATATTATCGCCATAAAAAGTTCCTGAAACCCCATAATTATCTACAATTAAATGATGCGCACCAAAAGCAACTCGCTTATCTCCTTGACTAATAGTTTCTGAAGTCTTGAATTCTTTTGGCAGTCTTACTTCTACAGTGTTTACATATACGCCTCTCCATGCTCTTTCGTTAGGAAGTAATAGACTGTTTTCATGATAATAACTTGGAAAAGCAACAGCAGGATCATTACGTAAATCGCTAAAGTCTAATACTGCTTTATTTACTGCAAACTGAAAATTACTGTGATAGTCTTTATTGTTCCTTTTTTCTGCCAAAACAAAAGGCTGTAAATCAATGCCAACTAATAAATCATTCCAATCAGATGCAACCACATTAAAACCACCTTCTACTCTATATGGAACAGAAATAACTTGTGTTCCATTTTCAGATTGAATAATTTTATCAATCATTGTTTTACTTTCGTCAACTTCTCCATTAGCTTCAAGAGGCAGAATTAAATCTCTAGAAAACTCCACAAGTCCTTGTATTCCTAATTCTTTTACACCACTACAATTAATGGTTACATAGGTTAAGTTTTGTGTCTCACCAGTTTTATAATCAAAACCACCTTTTAAAGTTAGCATCCATTTACCTGCATTAAAAGGGATATTTAAATCGCCTAGCAGTACTAAATTTGCATCGCCAATAATGCCTCCTT
>CAYWOM010000388.1:0-2430 GCA_964459905.1 uncultured Polaribacter sp.
TTAGACCAGAACAAACTACGGTTTTATGGGATGCTGATTTAAAGCAAACCAAAACCATGCGTAAAAAAGAATTTGAAGCAGATTATCGTTTTATTACGGAGCCAGACTTGCCTTTTGTATCCATAAAAGAGATTGTAGAAAGTATTAAAATTGATACAAGTACGTTGCCTTATGCAGTAGAATCTGTATTAATTAAAGGAAATGTTTTACCTCAAGACGCAAAATTTTTTACTGCGGATGCTACACGTTCTAAAACCTTTATGACCATAAATAATGCCATTCAAGATCCGTCTTTTGTTGCAAAAACATTGGTAAATAATTTAGGTGCAGATGAATATGAAAACATTCATGACATTAACCATTTAATTGAAATTTTTCAATTATTTAAAGATGATAAAATAACCTCTGTTTTGGTGCAAAACGGAATTACATCTTACTTAAAAGACCGCACTTTCGATTACAAAAAATATTTTGAGGATAATACGATATCCGAAGAAAAAATTACCGCAGCAATTGTAAAAGTAATTACAGAAAACCAAGCTACTGCAAATGATATTAAAGCAGGAAACCAAGGAAAAGCAGGTATTCTTGTTGGTAAAGTTATTGCAATTATAGGCAAAGGTGCTTCTGGGAAAGTGGTTAGAAATGAAATTATTTCTCAAGTTCAGAGTTCAGAGTTAAAAGTTCAGAGTTCCAATCCAACTCAAAATACACAAAAACTTCAAAACCAAAGATCTTCAAATAAAATCCAAGAGGAAGAAATACAAAGTGTTCCAATAATAATAAAAGACCAATACAGAACCCATAAAATAGCTCAATTATCAGAAGAATCTATTACAGAAAAAGTAACCTTGTCTGGTTGGGTTTCAAGTGTAAGAGATCATGGAGAATTGATGTTTATCGATTTACGAGATTCTAGCAATCAAGTTTTTCAAGTGCGTTTAAGCAGGGAATCTTTTCCTAATTTAGAGGATTTGGTAAAATTGAAACCAGAATCTGTAATTGCTGTGACGGGGATTATCGTGCAAAGAAAAGAAGACGATTATAATGCAGGTTTAAGAACTGGAAAGTTAGAGTTAGAAACTTCTGATTTAGAAATTTTAAACCTTTCTAAAACCTTGCCTCTCGAAATTAAAAGAGCTACCAAAACCAATGAAACTGTTCGTTTTCAGTATAAATTTTTAGACCACAGAAATGATGATGTTCGCAAAGCAATTGTCAATCGTCATAAAGTGATAAAATTACTGCGAGATATTCTTGATGAAGAAGAGTTTTTAGAAATTGAAACGCCAATTTTAACCGCAGGTACAGATGAAGGTGCTAGAGAATTTATTGTACCAACACGAAAGCAAGCGGGTTCTTTTTATACGTTACCGCAAGCACCACAGCAATTTAAGCAGATGTTAATGGTTGGCGGATTTGAAAAATATTTTCAAATTGCGCGTTGTTTTAGAGATGAAGATTCTCGTGGAGACAGACAACCAGAATTTACACAATTAGATATTGAAATGGCGTACGCAAGTATGCAACAGATTATCGATTTAAACACCAAAATGTTTAATGAAGTAGTGCGTAAAATCTATGGCAAAAAATGGATTTTACATCCGTTTGAAGTGATTACCTACAAAGATGCGATGGATAAATATGGTTGTGACAGACCAGATTTACGTTACGGATTGCAAATGCAAGACATTACAGAAATTGTAAAAGACACTACTTTTCAAGTTTTTAGCAAACCAATTGATGAAGGCGGAATTGTAAAATGTATTAAAGTTTCTGCTAAAGAACAAGGAAATAAGAGAATGTCTAAAGGTCAGATTGAAAACCTGACAGCCATTGCGCAACAAAATGGTTTAGGTGGTTTAGCCTATATTATTGTAAATGAAAACGATTTGCAATCGCCAATTATTAAGTTTTTAGGCGAAGAAATTGCAGCAAACATTATTAAAGTAACCAATGCTAAAATTGGCGATATTGTATTTTTCTCTGCTGCAGATTACACAACGGCAAACAAAGCGTTAGATGCGGTTCGTCAAGAAATGGGACGTATTTTAAAGTTGATAAATCCGAAGGAATTAAAACCAGCTTGGGTTGTAGATTTTCCGATGTTTGAAAAAACGGATGAAGGAAGATGGACATTTACTCACAATCCGTTTTCGATGCCAGCAGTCTATGATTTAGAAAAACATATGAATGGTAAAGGCGAAGAAATAGGAACTATTATTGCTCAACAATACGATTTAATCTTAAACGGTTATGAAATTGGTGGCGGTTCAGTAAGAGCGCACAAAGCAGAAATTTTAGAAGCAACCTATAAAAATATGGGCTATGATAAAGAAGGAATGTTAAAAAGTGTGGGAACCATGTACAAAGCATTTCAATACGGAGCACCACCTCACGGAGGAATTGCTTGGGGAATAGATCGTTTAA
>CAYWOM010000389.1:0-2427 GCA_964459905.1 uncultured Polaribacter sp.
TTTTTGCAATTTGCTCATAAGCAGTTACATTTAACTCATTTAAAGATGTTTCTAACACCGGTCCAATTCCTTTAATAATTTTTAAATCGTCTATTATAGTTGTTTTTTCCACAACTATTTTTTCTAATTTAGTTTCAGTCGTAACTTTTTTAGGTGCCGTTTTTTTCTTTGGAGCTGTTTTTTTTGTTGAAGTTTTTTTAGATTCTGTACTTGTTACTTTGTCTTTTACATCTTCAATAATATCTCCAGTATAGTCTTCTATTTTTTCTTTAACATCTTCAATTGTTTCGGAAATATTCTTTTTCAGTTTTTTAGACATTTTTTCTGCCTTCTTTACTAATTTATTATTCGAAACTTCTTTTTCTATTTTGTCTTTTATTTCTTCGGCTTTTTCAACCAAAGGATTTTCAGAGAACATCTTTTTAGCATTTTCTAACATTTTTGGATCATAGCCCACTAATGTTTTTAAACGTTCTGTGCTGTTTTCTAACTGACCTTTAATAGATTCTGCAGTTTCAACTACCATGTTAATTTGTTGTTTTGTTAAAGGCTCTGCCTTTTTAACTAATTTTGCAGTCAATTTTTGCCATTTTTCGCCTGTTTTAATAGTCGTTTCAATTGCGTTAAAAGATGCATCAATTAAATCGCTATTTATCTTTTTAACAATTGCTTTCGCTTTTCCTAATTTACTGTCTTTTTTAGTTTTTTTAGTTGTCATAATATTTATGTTTGTGCGTTTTTATAAAATTTATATCGCAAATTTAATTTGTAAGAGTTACAAATGAGTTGCACTTTAATTTTTTTTGAAAAAATTGAATGGTTTATTTCACTTTTTTCCAGACTATTCCTTTTGTGTTTTCTGCATTTTTAAAGAAATTATCTTGTTGTTTTGCAGTAAAACATAAAGTGTTTTTTAATGCTTTATAAGTTTTTTTTGAAAATATTCAATTTTATAAATTGTTTTCAAAAGAATTTCTCCTGTTTATGCTAATGCAAATTTGTTTAAGTCAATAGTTTTTTGCTTGTACTTTTCTACGGATATCCTTTTTTCATATAATGATTACTTTTAAATATATAATTTTAAGCAAACATAAAAATCGGAAGTTGCTAATGAGTTGCAGAAAAAATATTGGTACATAAATAATTCTACACACCAATTTTACGATGTAATATCAACAAAATAGCATGAATATTAATTAAGCTAAAGGAGTGTTTTTTTTTACAGTATTAATGAATGTTTTCTATTTCTTGTAGTAATTTTTTTGTTTCTGGAAGCGGAGAAATACCATATTCTTTTTCTAAAATCACTTCGCATTTTTTATAAGTTTTTATAGCTTGTGGTCTATTGCCTTTTGCAATATATCCTTGCATTTGTATTCTGTAAGCTTCTTCCCAAGTAGCGTCTATTGCTAATGCGTTTTGCGCCAAACGGATGCTTTCAATCGGTTTTTTTAGTATTAAAATTTCTGCTAAAGTCATGTAGGCACCTAAAATTAATAACTGTGTTTTTTCTCTTTCCTCGGATGTCCAGTCTTCATAAATTCTGTTAGGTAAGAAAGAGCCTTTGTAAATATCTATTGCATTTTGGTAGGCTTTTTGGGAAATTAAATTATCAATTTCTAATGCCTTATTACCAAGAACAATATATTTTTCTAACGCTTCAACATCGATCCAAATTTTTTCTAAATCTATTTGATAACTAACTCCTTGTCTTGTAATGTAAATTGGATCTATTCTAGATAATCTATTTGGTTCTAGTACTTTATTAATTCCGTGCAATGCTACTTTAAAGTCTCTGTCATTCCAATCTTCCCACAGATGATCCATGATTTTTTCTTTATGAAGTGAGTTTCTTTTTCGATAGGAAATTAAATATTGTAGTAGTTGAACGGTTTTATCTCTTCCCCATTCTTTAGCGTCTATCTTTTCTTGATTTCTCCACAAACAAAAACCTCCTAACGTTTGAATGCGAATTGTTGCATTTTCTTGAAAGGTTTCTAATTCTTGTAATTCTTGAAGTAAATCAGACATATAAATGTTACTTCTTTTTGTTTATTTTATCAATTTTTGAAGTCAATTTTTTCATTTCTGAAGACAATTCTTGAATCTGATTTTGTATTTTATTAAAGTCAGATCTAGATGCATTTCGCCATTGGTCTATATGTACTTTATCTCCAATTTCTTCACCAATAGTACTTATTTTATCTTGAATTTCATCTTGTAAATGCGTAAACTGTTTTTTAGGGTCTTTAAGAGTATTTCTAATTACTTTTGGTCCAACCTTTTTTATAGTTTGCCACATAGAAAGACTTTTGTCTAAAATACTTTCTTTGTTTTCCGAAGTTTCGTGTTTTGTAGCTTCTTCTGTAAATTAAGATAATTTTTGTTGCATAAACTAAAGTGCAACATTAAAATCTGTAAAACGCT
>CAYWOM010000390.1:0-2420 GCA_964459905.1 uncultured Polaribacter sp.
AACCTAAACCTTCATAAACATCAATATTATTTTTGTCCATTAAATATTTAATTCCGCCAGTAGTGGTTTCTACTACTTTTGCTTTTCTGTCTATCATTTTACCAAAGTCAATTTTTGGCGTTTCAACAGTAATTCCGTGTTCTTCAAAGTGATGCACGGCATCGTAATAATGATGCGAAGAATCTAATAAAGCCTTCGATGGAATACAACCAACATTTAAACAAGTTCCACCAAGAGTTGCATATTTTTCTATAATAGCCACCTTTTTTCCTAGTTGAGAAGCTCTAACTGCAGCAATATATCCTCCAGGACCAGAACCAATAACAATAATATCGTATTTCATTGTAAATAAATTTGAAAACAAAAATACACATATTTTTATAGATTTGTAATAGAATTTAGTAGTTTTACTTTTTACAATATTAAAATTTACTAAATGAAAAAACTTAAAAAAATAGGATGGTTTTTGTTAATAGCATTATTAATAGCACAATTTTTTGGCCCAGAAAAAAATGATGGAGACTTGGCAACCGTAACTGCTTTTATTGAAGAAACAAAGCCGCCAGAAGCCGTAAAAAAAATTTTAGAAACTACCTGTTTCGATTGCCACTCTAATAAAACAACATATCCTTGGTATAGTGCTATTACGCCTGTAAATTATTGGTTAGATAGCCATGTTAAAGATGGGAAAAAACATTTAAATTTTTCGAATTGGAATGCCTATTCTTTAAAAAAGAAAGAACATAAAATGGATGAATTGTACGAGGAGGTAGAAAAAGGAGAAATGCCATTAAATTCTTATACTTGGACGCATACAGAAGCTAATTTAACACCCGAACAAATAACGGCAGTTGTTGCTTGGGGAAAGAAAGTACAAGGCGATTATAAACAACAATTAACAGCTAAATAATTGCAAAAAAAATCGCTTTTAATAATTGGTTACGTTTGGATAGAACCTAATTCTTCTGCTGCTGGTAGTAGAATGATGCAATTAATAACTCAATTTTTAGAGCAAGATTATAAGGTAACTTTTGCGTGTCCTGCTCAAAAAGGAAATAAAGCAATTGATTTACTTCCTTTAGGAATTGATGCTTTTTCTATTGCTTTAAATAACACTTCTTTTGATGATTTTATAAAGCATTTACAACCCAATATTGTGCTTTTCGATCGGTTTATGATGGAAGAACAATTTGGTTGGCGTGTTGCAGAAAATTGCCCAAAAGCTATTAGAATTTTAGATACCGAAGATTTACATTGTTTGCGAAAAACAAGAGAATTGTGTTTAAAAAAACACGTAGATTTTTCTATTGATCAATTATTAAAACCAGAGATTACAAAAAGAGAAATAGCGGCTATTTTAAGATGCGATTTGTCTTTAATTATTTCTACTTTTGAAATGGAGTTGCTAAAAAATACATTTAAAATTGAGGATTCAATTTTAATGTATCTGCCATTTTTATTTGATAAAATTGATTTGCTTCATCAAGAAAAATGGAAAACGTTTAAAGAAAGAAATCATTTTATATTTATTGGTAATTTTTTACACAAACCAAATGTTGATGCCGTTTTAACTTTAAAAAATCATATTTGGACAGCTATTAAAAAGCGACTTCCTGAAGCAGAATTGCATATTTACGGAGCTTATGTAAATCAGCAAATACAACAGCTAAACAATAAAAAAGAAGGTTTTATTATTAAAGGTTTTGCAAAAAATGCCAAAGAAGTAGTTGGCAATGCAAAAGTGGTTTTAGCACCTTTGCGTTTTGGTGCAGGCATTAAAGGAAAATTAACAGAAGCAATGCTTTGTGGAACGCCAAGTGTAACCACGTCTATTGGAGTAGAAGGTATGTGTGGCAATGTGCCTTGGAATGGATTTGTTACAGACAATTTTTCTGATTTTACAGCGCAAGCAACTGAATTATATACAAATAGTTTAGTTTGGAAAAATGCACAATTAAACGGAATTGAAATCATTAATAATACCTACAGTAAAGAAAAAAATGGACAGTTATTTTTTGACAAAATAGCAAAAATTAAAGAATATTTAGAACAACATAGAACTCAAAATTTTTTAGGAAGTTTGTTACAACATCAAACGCTACAAGCTACAAAATATATGAGTAAATGGATTGAAGCTAAAAATAAGTAATCAGTTTTTTAATATTCAGTTGGCAGCGGCAATTTGCAGAAATTCTGAAACTGCCACCAAAAACCAAAAATTAAATTAACCCTGCGCGTTTTAAAAGCGCATCTGGTTTTGGTTCTTGCCCTCTAAAACGTTTGTATAATACCATTGGTTTTTCTGTACCACCTTTAGATAAAATGTTTTCTTTAAATTTTGTGGCTACTTCTTTGTTAAAAATTCCTTCTTCTAAAAAGTATTCAAAAGCATCTGCATCTAAAACTTCTGCCCATTTATA
>CAYWOM010000391.1:0-2408 GCA_964459905.1 uncultured Polaribacter sp.
CTAAAGCAGCTTTAGAGTCTTTTACAGGTAACGTAACTTCTGCTTTAAAAGGTGGTGGTAAAGTTGCTTTAGTTGGTTTTGGTACTTTTTCAGTTTCTAACAGAGCTGCAAGATCAGGAAGAAACCCACAGACTGGAAAAACAATACAAATTGCTGCAAAAAATGTAGCAAAATTTAAAGCTGGAGCTGGATTAAGCGAAGCTGTAAACTAATATTTTAGTTTTAAATATAAAAGCTCTCTTTTTTAAAGAGGGCTTTTTTTATGGATTTTTTTTCATATATTTAAAAAAATATTAGTTGAAACTTAATAAAGGAAAATTATTAATTGCAGAACCTGCTATTTTAGACGATAGCGATTTTAATAGAACTATTGTTTTATTAACAGAATACACCAAAAATAATTCTGTTGGTTTTATACTTAATAGACCACTAAATTGTTCTATTAATGATTTACTGCCAGATATAGATTGTACATTTACAATATACCAAGGTGGTCCTGTAGAGCAGGATAATTTATACTTTGTACATAAAATACCAGAATTAATACCAGAAAGTATAAAGGTTTCTAATGGTGTTTTTTGGGGAGGCAACTTTAAATCGCTTAAAAACTTGCTAAACAATAAGCTTATTAATGCTTCGGAAATTCGTTTTTTCTTGGGCTATTCTGGCTGGAGTAAAAACCAATTAGAAGAAGAAATGAATCAAAATTCTTGGTTTGTTGCTAAAAATGATTTTGAAAATATTTTAGCAACCAATGAAGAAAATCTTTGGAAACAAAAACTACTTCAAAAAGGTGGTAAATACAAGCTTTGGGCAAATGCCCCAAGTGATTTTAACTTAAATTAACCGATAATAGTGCTAGATACTTTGCACCAAAGTTTCCTGTAAAGTCTTCATCCCCATTAAAAAAGTGTCTAAATACATTGTTTAGTTGCCTGCTATTTGTAAAATTCTTAAATTATTTGCAAGCTTCGCTCCTATTGCTGTTTTAAAAAATTTCTTTTTATAATTGGTAACTGGCTGAATACCAATAATAGCATTTGTTATAAAAACTTCGTCTGCTTTTTGAATTTCAAACGGAGAAATCACGGTTTCTTCTAGCGTATAATTGTTGTTTTTAGAGATAATTTCTATTACTTTATTTCTTGCAATACCCTTTATGCAGCCTTCTGTTAAAGCAGGTGTTTTGATAATAGTATCTTTAATTACAAAAATATTTCCGTTGGTAACCTCTACCACTCCTTTTCTTTCGTTTAAAAGAACACAATTATCTAAATCGTTTTCATCTGCAAAAATACTTGCCAAGGTATTTACCATTCTATTATTAGTTTTTATTGTTGATAAAAGCCCAGAATAGGTATAAAAATCTTTGTATAAATCTATACTATACTCCTTTTTAATTTGGTAGGCAGTTTTATTTACGGCTATTAAATAATCTGTTTTATTAGTTTTTGGCGTGTATAAACCGCCATCTTTTCTATAGATATTTAGGCGCACTCTATACGAAGAGGCTTCGTCTTGAGCTGCTACTGTTTTTAAAATTTCTTTTTCTAAAAATTCTAATGTAAACTGCATCGGAATTTTCATACGCAACATTCTCATAGAAGCCATTAATCTAAAATAGTGGTCTTCCCAAAAAACTACTTTTTTATTAATTACTTTTATGGTTTCAAATATTGCATCTCCATATTTAAAACCTCTATTTTCTGAAGATAGTTTTACATTTTCTTCAACTAATAAGTCACCATTAAAATTAAGCATATTTCTATTTTAAAAAAGCAAAATTACTATAATTTAGTAGATTTTTGGCATAAAAAAACCCAACAAATATTGTTGAGTTTTTAAAATTTGTTAAAAGCGTTTTAAGCGCCTATTGTTTGTCTTAATTCATCTATTTGGTTTTCCCAAAGTTGTTTTGCTTCATCTACCTCATCTTCATCTTCCGCAAAATCGGTAACAATTAAAGAAACATCTTTGGTTAATGCATCTACTTGAATTTTAATTTCAAAGAAACTATCATCGTCTTCGCTTTCTAACCATTTAAATCTAATTATTTCCCCCGTTTTTTTAGTAATTAATTTTGCTTCTTCTTCTACACCTTCCCAAGTAAAGCTATAAATTTTACCTCTAGAGTTTACTTTGTCTGCAAACCATTCTTGTAAATTAGACGGTGAAGAAATATACTGATATAGCATATTTGGTGATGCATGAATAGGGATTTCTAATTCGAATTTAACTTTTTCCATTATAATTTTCTTGAACGGCAATATAGGTATTAATTCTATTTAAAAAAAATTAAAAACAGCTCTTGCCAGTCTCTAAAAATCGATTATATTTGCAGCCTCTAATAAATGGCGAGGTAGCTCAGTTGGTTAGAGCGCAGGATTCATAACCCTGAGGTCACGGGT
>CAYWOM010000392.1:0-2390 GCA_964459905.1 uncultured Polaribacter sp.
CGATTTTGAAGCAGCCAATAATAATGCAACATCAAGATTAACAGAGATTACCGAAGATTTAAACTTCTTAACCTTTGCCAATAATGGTGCAGATGCTACGAGCTGGGTGGCTAATGAGCTTTGTGCGTGTAAAGGCCACTTTCGTATAGCTAGAGAATGGCAAGTGCAAAAAGTTGGTGTAACCCCTGGTATTAATGATACGGTGTTTATGGGTATAGGAGCTACAGACTTACCAGCAGGCGTACCAAGCAGTGCAGATGTGTATCTTATTGTAGATAAAAATGGCGATTTTTCTGATGCACCTTATGAAACTTACAAATTAACTTTAAACAATGGCACTTACAGCGCAGCAATACCGCTTGTTAATGGCGATTTTATAACCATTGCTTATGTAAATCCTACCTCAGGCAGAATGCGTAATGGTAAGTTTTGGTTATTTGGTAAGCAACAATCTAATATTAAAAATTAAGCATTAAAAACGGAGCGTTTTAAGGCGTTGCGTTTTTATATTTATAAAGCCCAACCGGTACACCGGTTGGGCTTTTTTTTGTACCTAAAAATAAATTAATAACAAAAAAGAAATCAACATATATCAGCATACTAAAATAAACCCTAAACTTAATTTTTAGTAACAAAATAGCACAAAATAAACCACTATGGACTGGAATTCTATAGGTTTTTAAATCTGGCTAAAGTCAGCAACGTGATTACTCAAATATAAAATTATCACTATCTTTTTTTGATATTTAATGATGCTTCAAATATTGGCTTACCATCTTATTGTTAATACTCCCTATACTCCAACATCCAAAACCTATTACCCGAAAATATCTACCCCTATATCTTTTTTTTTAATTGAGCTAGTATTTTTAGATGGGCAGTATTCTAAGTGCATGTGAATATGATCTTTGGAAACAACACCTTTTTAATATATCTGCACTTTAAGTGTTACAAATTTGTACCAATAACTTGCGATAGCGTATTTTAAATATCCCCCTTTGTAACTGAATATCTATATTTTGTACTCCAAACTATAGAAACCGTTAATCTAGAAACCTTGTGTCTATTTACTCTGCCATTTAACAAAAGTAAGGTTTTTAGAAACTATAGCTAAATACACTAAAATAGATATTTTTAATTAATTTTAAGACCAACAAATAAGCTCTTTTATTCTAAAAAGAACATCATTTATTTTTATTTGTAATATATTTATTACATATTTGCATCTTATTATAAACATATAGATAACGTTTTTGATTTTACAAATACTATCCCTAAAAGTATTTAAGAATTTTAATTAAAAAAACGATTCAGTTTAAAATTTTTGCTACTCCCCCTAAAACAAGTTTAATTTAGATACAGTGAGCATAATAGTTTTTATGCTCTAAAAAAAAATATTTTAAATAACCTTAATAAATTTCGAACAAAACTAATATGTATAATTAATACACATAACATTTATAAGCTTAAATATTAACAATTACTAAAAATAAAAACACTTAAATCTAAAAATTGAAAACTATGAAAAAAACACTATTCGCACTTGCATGTATATGCGCAGCAAGTTTTACAACATTTGCCCAGGTTGGTATTGGTACTACCACGCCAAATACAGATGCCGCATTAGAGGTATTATCTACAACAAAAGGTATATTATTGCCAAGAGTAGCATTAACAGGTACTACCATAGCAAGCCCATTAAGTTTACATGTAGCAGGTATGACCGTTTATAATACAGCTACAGTACTAGATGTAACACCAGGTTATTACTACAATGATGGGTTAAAATGGATAAAAATAGCAGATGCCAATAACAATGACCTGCGCACAGCACAAGACTTTCCTACAAGCCATATTACTAAAGATGCAGGAGTAGGTGGTCTGGGAATAAATGCCGGAAGTGCTGATGTGATTGCTATAGGTTTTGAAGCAGGTTATTCCAATCCATATACCGATGATTTTTTTAAAAATATATTTATTGGTACTAGATCTGGTTATTCAAATACAGATGGTTATTGGAACACGTTTATAGGTTATAAAAGTGGTGAAGGGAATACAGAGGGTATTAAAAGCACGTTTATTGGCCATGAGGCTGGTAGTAAAAACGCTTATGGAAATGAAAATACTGGAATTGGGTATAATGCTTTAAAAAACAATGTTGGTGATCCAACAGCAACGACAGGCAATCCCCCCTCTGGTATCTCAAATACCGCAGTTGGATCGGAATCCATGTTGAACAACGAATCAGGACAAGGAAATGTAGCCGTTGGAGTCCTTTCCTTGTGGAATAATGACGATGGAGATAATAATATTGCAATTGGATTGAGAACTTTAGGAGTTAATACATCAGGGTTTGACAATACCGCAATTGGATTTCGCAGTTTAGCAAG
>CAYWOM010000393.1:0-2386 GCA_964459905.1 uncultured Polaribacter sp.
CAATGGTAGTATCGGTAATTTTTTGTAATAATTCGTGAGCAGCAGTTGGTTTTGTAAAACAAAACTCTTTGGCTTTATCGAAATTTTTAGACCCTTGTCCTTGTACCATATAGCATAAAATTGTCCATGGTGAACCTGCAAAACCAATTAAAGGAATTTCATCATTCAACTTTTCCTTGGTTGCTTTTATAGCTTGATACACATAATCTAACTCGACATTTACATCGGGTACAATTACATTATCTACATCTTTTTGCGTACGAATAGGATTTGGTAAGTAAGGCCCAAAATCTGGTTTCATTTGTACCTCAACATTCATTGCTTGTGGAACTACCAAAATATCTGAGAACAAAATTGCAGCATCCATACCGTATCTACGAATAGGTTGTACGGTAATTTCTGAGGCTAATTCTGGAGTTCTACAGCGTGTAAAGAAATCGTATTTCTTTTTAATTTCTTGAAACTCCGGCAAATATCTTCCTGCTTGGCGCATCATCCAAACTGGTGGTCTGTCTACTGTTTCTCCTTTTAATGCTCTTAAAAATAAATCGTTTTTTATCATTGATTCTTATTGAAAAAACCTCACAGGTTTTAAAAACCTGTGAGGTCTGATTTAGTATTTACATTTTACTTACCGCTAACATTCCTTTATCAACTGCATTAGCAATTTTCTTAATATCCTTGTCTGAAATAGCTGAATTTAAAAACCAAGCTTCAAACTGGCTTGGCGGTAAAAACACCCCATTTTTTATCATTTCCCAAAAGAAAACTGCAAACTTTTTAGTGTCTGCTGTTTGTGCTTGCTCAAAGTTTATTACTTCAATATTTGTAAAAAAAGGATTCAGCATAGAACCAAAACGATTCACTGTTAAATCTACATTGTATTTTTTAGCTGTTTCTAGTAAAATAATTTCTAAGATACTTCCTGTTTCTTCAAATTTTTTATACGGATTTTGCTTTTTTAATTCTGTTAAAGTTGCAATTCCGCCTGCCATTGCAATCGGATTTCCACTTAAAGTTCCTGCTTGATACATGCCGCCTAAAGGCGCCACTTCTTGCATTATTTCATTTCTTGCTCCGTAAGCTCCAACTGGGAAACCACCACCAATTACTTTACCTAAACAGGTAATATCGGCAATAACACCCAATAACTCTTGTGCGCCACCAAATGTAGAACGAAAACCTGTCATTACTTCATCAGCAATTAACAATGCATTTTTTGACTCTAGATATTTTTTAAGCTCTACTAAAAATTCGTTTTGAGGAATTGCAACACCCATATTACCACAAATTGGCTCTATAATTACTCCTGCTATATCATCATGATTTTCGAAATGCTTTTTTACACTTTCTAAATTATTGTATTCTGCAATTAATGTGTTTTTTACTGCACCTTCTGGCACTCCTTTAGAACCTGGTAAACTTAAAGTTGCTAAACCAGAACCTGCTGCAACCAATAATGAATCTTGATGCCCATGATAACAACCAGAAAACTTAATAATTTTATCTTTTCCTGTAAATGCTCTTGCCAATCGAACAGCACTTAAGACGGCTTCTGTACCAGAATTTACAAAACGAACCTTATCCATTTCTGGAAAAGCATCACAAACTATTTTTGCTAACTTTATTTCAGCTTCTGTTGATGCTCCAAAAGAATAGCCGTTTTTCAACGCTTTATCAACTCCTTTTTGCACTTTTTTATGACGATGCCCTAAAATCATCGGACCGTAAGAAAGTACTAAATCCACGTATTCATTACCATCTACATCTGTAATTTTACTTCCTTTTGCTTTTTTTATAAACAACGGATTTCCACCAACTGAAGAAAAGGCTCTTACTGGAGAATTTACTGCTCCAACTAAGTTTACCAACCCTTCTTTATATAATTTTTCTGATTTTTTAAACATATTCATTGTGTAACTGTCTATTGTAGATTTCTTTAAAATCTATATTCTACATTTAAACCTTCTGCTTTTAAATAGCTATAAATCTTAGCAGATGGTTCTTTAAACTTTTTACTAAAAACTCTAAAAAGTAAAGCTCCAGCTCCAAGCAGAAGTCTTGTTTTCATTTCTGGAATTGCAGCTTCAAGCAAAATTCTATCTTTTTTCATAAAAATATCAACTCCACTATATTTTGTGTTTTTAACAATTACACAATCTCCAGCTAACTTTCTATTCCCAATTCTGTATTCATATTCCGGAAATCGATTTTCTAACTTGCTTTTTAGTTCTTCAAAATTCACCCTGTGAGTTTTTTAAAATTCTCGCTGCTTCTTTCGCGAAATAAGTGATAATAATATCTGCTCCTGCTCTTTTCATAGAAAGTAAGCTTTCCATCATTACTTTTTCGCCATCAATCCAACCTTTTTCTGCTGCAGCTTTTA
>CAYWOM010000394.1:0-2383 GCA_964459905.1 uncultured Polaribacter sp.
GAAAAGTTAAAAAAGGTGGTTTTCATGAATATATGAAATCTATTGGTAAATTTGGCGGACAGAATAAAATTCCGCAATTATCTGATAACAGAAAAATTGCAGATGTTTTAGCTAATTTTTTAATTGAAGAATAATAAAATACAAACAATATGGGAGGAGATTTTTTATTTATAGGATTGGCAATAGGCTTAGTTATTGTGTATTTTTACAATAAATTTAGAAACAGACGTTAATTTTTTAAAAGAATACCAATACTATTGTTACTTCTAGTAATTTTCGCTTTTTGGCGAAATTACTAGAAGTATTTAAATAAATTCTTGATATAACTTTTATTTAGTTGTACATAAAAAATAACTCGAACAAACAGCTATAACAACTCAAAAATGAACACAATAAGAATTACAAAACAATTTAATTTTGAAACCGGCCACGCTTTATATGGTTACGACGGAAAATGTAAAAACGTTCACGGACATTCTTACAAGCTTTCTGTAACTGTTGCTGGAACACCAATTACAGATAACACCAATGTAAAATTTGGTATGGTAATTGATTTTAGCGATTTAAAAAAAATTGTGAATGAAGAAATTGTAGATGTTTTCGATCATGCTACCGTATTTAATAAAAATACGCCACATGTAGAATTGGCAAAAGAGTTAATAGATAGAGGGCATGATGTTTTGTTGGTAGATTACCAACCAACTAGTGAAATGATGGTTATAGATTTTGCTGAAAAAATAAAAATAAGATTGCCAAAAAAAATTCAATTATTTTCCCTAAAATTACAAGAAACCGAAACTAGTTTTGCAGAATGGTTTGCTAGTGAAAACTAATTTTTTACTTAAAAAAGGAAATTAACAAAAGAAGATACTCTTATATAAAAAGGTATATTTGCAAAAAAACCATCTTTATGAAAATACTTAAATTAACTCTATTTTTATTTCTAACAGTATCAGCTTTAAGCTGTAGCGATAATTCTGAAGAAACTATTTTTGACTTGTCTGTGGCAAATATAGCAGGTACATATAGTATTAACAGCCTAAATATAGACACAAAAGTAACATCTGTAACAGATGTAGCTGGTGTTCAGGTTCCATTTACTGTAGCTACCTCTACAAGTATAGGTGATACTTTTCAAGTTGATTTTATATTAAATACTAACAACTCTTATACAGCTTCTGGACAATATAGAGTTGTTACCACAGTATATCCTGCTGCTGGAAGCCCTGTAACCAATACTGAAATAATAAATTTATCTGATTCTGGTACCTATCAATTAAATACAACAAATAATACAATTACTTTTACTTCTTCTTCCGGAGATTTTTTAGAAGGAACATTAAGTGTTGCTGTATTTAATGAAACTACGGTTTCATTAACCCAAGAAACAGAAAACGTAATAGATGCAATAACTACTAAAATTAATGCTAGTATTAGTTTTACAAGACAATAATTAAAATGTAATAGTCAAAAAAGGCGGTTTAATTTAGATCGTCTTTTTTGACTATTTTTTATACAACTCCAATAGCAAAACCTTACTTTCCATTAAAAGTATTCATTGTATTTGCTAAACCGGCAGTGCCAAAAGAGGTAATTATTTTTGCTGATGTTGGTAAACGTTCAATGAGTTGGCTGGTTTCTTCTTTATTCCATTCACCTAAAACAAAATCTGCTTGTCTTCCTTTACTATAATTACCTCCAACTCCAAATCTAAAACGCGCATATTGTTGGGTATTTAGATTTTCTTGAATGTCTCTGAGTCCGTTATGTCCGCCAGCAGAACCCTTTGCTTTTAAACGGATGCTGCCAAAATCTATATGAACATCATCTGTAACAATTAAAATGTTTTCTATAGCTATGTTTTCTTTTTGCATCCAGTATTTTACTGCTTTTCCGCTTAAATTCATAAACGTACTTGGCTTTAATAACACAAATGTTCTTCCTTTAAATCTAAAGGTAGCTACATCTCCTAATTTTTCGGTTTCAAAAGTTACTTTTTGTTCTTGAGCAACTTCATCAACAATTTTAAAACCAATATTATGGCGGGTGTTGGTGTATGTATCGCCTATATTTCCTAAACCAACAATTAAAAATTTCTTCATCAACTCTTCTTTAGTTACTGCTCTAATATCAAATATTTTAGAAAATAAATTTTTTAAATTCATTTTTCAAAAATAGTAATTATTAAGCAATGAGATCTTAAAATAAATTTAGGGTAATAAAAAAAGCGTTACAAGTTTGTAACGCTTTTTTAAATATGTTTTGTAAAACTTACTCTGCAGCTGGTGCAGCAGCTTCTGTACCTTCTTCTGTACCTACTTCTTCATCTTCTTCAGTTGCATTACGAGAAGTTCTTACTTGAACTACTACCGTATTGTCTGGG
>CAYWOM010000395.1:0-2383 GCA_964459905.1 uncultured Polaribacter sp.
CTGCAATTAAGTTTATACCAAAACTGCTCCAAGAATTCCAATGAATTTCATTGCTCATTAAGTTCCTTAAAGTATTGGTATTTGTTGTTTTGGGTTGATTAAAAACAACCTTATTGGATAGAATATTTTGGGTAATATCTCTTAATATGGTCGCACAATTATTAAAATAAGGGTCATACGAATATTTGGCATTTTCTGGTTTTGCATTGTTTTCTAAAAACAAAAAATAGGCTTGTTTTTCTTGTTGAGTTAAATTTAAAATTTGTTGTTTTACCCAGCGTTTTTCACTTTTATAAGTTTGTAAAAAGTAGTTAAAATTATACCTAGCTAGCGTATAAATTAGATTTCCTTTGGCAAAATTTGAATAAAAATTAGGAGCATTATAATCAAAAACACCATAATTATAAATTAAATCTAAGTTTAAAACAGGGTCTTTAATTCTAATAGCTGCATGGCCAAAAGTTGAATATAACTCGGTTCCAGGGCCTGCAGTTACAATACTAACTTCTGCATATACCGAAAGCTGAACTTGCGAATAGATTGGTTTTAAAAAAGAGCATAGTAAGAGTAGAAAAAAGTAGTGTTTTTTCATAAATATTATCGTCTAAAAAAAGAATAATCTACAGTAATAGAAAAAATGTTAGAGTATAAAGCGTTGCCAATACTGCCAATATTTGTTAAGGCATAATCTACTTGAATTCCGTTATATTTAAAACCTACACCAAAATTTGGTTGCATAGAAAGCGATTTAGTGTTGTCGAACTCTGTTATGTATTGAAAATTACCAACACCAGCTCTTAAATATACCAAACCATCATAATCTAATTGAAAACCTGCCGCAGGATCTATGCTTATAACTTCTGATGAAAAAATATCATTTGTTTTTGCAAAACGCATATTTAAATTTACTTCTGTAAGTAGGCTAAAATAGCTATTACCAAATTGCCAATTTCTGGCAGCACCCAATTGTAGTTTTGGTTTTGTTATTTCTGTAGTTTCTGGTAATTCTTGATTTTGACCAGGAATAGCATCTTTAATTTTATTAAATTCATCTTCATTAATTGCCCAACTATTAAAAGTAGTGGTAATATCTCTTGCCATTAAACCAAATTTCCAATCATTTCTTTCGAACTGAATACCGGCATCGAAACCAAAACCCCATGAAGAAGCAAAATCGCCAATAATTCTTCGAACTATTTTTGCATTTACACCAAATTTTAAGTCTTTAAAAAGTAAATTTCTACCATAGGCAATATTAAAAGCATAATCTACAGAAGAAAAAAGACTAATTCTATTAAAATCGATATTTCCTTGGCTATCTATTAATTCTGTGGTATTTAAAATATCATCTACACCAAATCTAATAATAGAGATACCAACCGCACTTTCTTTGTCTATTGGCATGGCAAAACCAGCGTGATTGTAATTTGCAATTCCGGCAAAATAAGAAGCGTGCATAAGTGAGCCTTGGTAATCTTCTATACCTGCTAAACCTGCTGGATTCCAGTAAATTGCATTTACATCATTAGTGGTTGCAACTACAGCTTTACTCATTCCTAAAGCGGCGGCGTCTACACCAATTGTTAAAAATTCATTCGAGTAATTTCTAAATGCTTGCGCGTTTAAAAATAGTGGAAAAAAGAATAAAAAAAGTAAAATTTTATGTTTCAAAAGAAAAAAAATTAGCAATAACAAATATCTAAAAACTTACTAAAATAACTACTGTTTTACAATTATATTGTTTATGGTATATCAATATTAATATTTTTTTGTATAAACTGCGCAATTCTGTTTTCTAACCATTTATTTTCATCAGGTTTAAAAGAAGACATAAAACCAACATGACCGCCATAATTAGGGATTTCTAAATGAAAAAATTCCGACTTTTTTGCTTCTTCAAAAGGAAAACATTCTTTAGATAGAAAAGTATCATCTTTGGCATTTATTAAAAGTACGGGTTTGTTAATTTTTAAAAGATACTGTTTAGAACTTGCTTTATTCCAATAATCTTCGGGTGTTTTAAAACCAAAAACAGGCACTGTATATAAATATTCTAAATGTTTAAATTTGGTAGCTTTAAATAATTTGTCTTTGTCTAAATTGTAGGCTGGAAATTTGTGTGCTTTCTCTAAAACTTTGTTTTTCATTGTTTTAAAGAAAATTTCCATGTACAACTTGTTCTTTAGCTTGTCCATTTCTTTTTCTGCGGAAGCAATATGAACAGGAACAGAAACTGCGATGCCACCTTTTATTTTAGACGATAAATTTTCGGCATTTTCACCTAAGTATTTTAACGTTAAATTGCCACCTAAACTAAAACCTACCAGTACTATGTTTTCATAATTATAATTGTCTAATAAATGCTCTACTACAAAAGCTACAT
>CAYWOM010000396.1:0-2381 GCA_964459905.1 uncultured Polaribacter sp.
TAATAACACTTTATTCACGTATATGAGAAAGTTACTTACAGATAAAATACTATTAGGGGAAAATTAAAACATTGTCTCAGATGTTTATTCTTTATACTCTGGCGTCTGGTAAAGAGCTATACAATAATCGAAATTGTCATTCTCTAGCTCAAAATTTCGTCTAATATAGCAATAATTTTTCATAACTAGCAAATATAAAATAAGTTCTCTAAAAAGTTGTTTTTTTAACTAATTAATGAAAAAAAGTAGTTATTTTACACAAAGAAATAGTAACCATGAATAAAGACCAAGAATTAACTGCCGAAGACTTTAAAAGTGTAACAAATAATAAAGAATTATTAACACTTATATCCCAAAAAAATAGTTCTTTTAAAAAAGTAAAAAACACACTTTTGTATAATGAAGAGTTACGTTTATTGCAAATAGAGTTGGTAAAGTTACAGCGTTTTATTTCTAGTCAGAATAAACGGGTAGCTGTTATTTTTGAAGGAAGAGACGCAGCAGGAAAAGGTGGTAATATTCGAAGATTTATGGAGCATTTAAATCCGCGTTCTAGCAGGTTAGTTGCTTTAAATAAACCTACAGAAGTAGAAAAAGGCCAATGGTATTTTCAACGTTATATTAAAGAACTACCAAACCCTGGTGAAATTGTTTTTTTTGATAGAAGTTGGTATAATAGGGCAGTTGTAGAACCAGTTATGGGTTTTTGTTCAGAAAATCAATATAAAGAGTTTTTAGTACAAGTGCCAGAGTTTGAGCACATGATGTATGAAGATGGCTTGATTATTATAAAGTTTTGGTTGTCAATTTCTAAAGAAGAGCAATTAAAACGCTTTGAAGCAAGAAAAGAAAATCCTTTAAAACGCTGGAAATTTAGTCCAGTAGATAAAAAAGGACAAATGCTTTGGGATAGATATACCCATTATAAAGGAGAAATGTTTTCTAAAACACACACTTCTTACAGTCCGTGGATGATTATTAAGACTAATGATAAAAAAACGGCAAGATTAGAAGCAATGCGTCATGTATTATCTCAATTTAATTACCCGGGAAAAGAAAATGCAAAAACAATTTTAAATCCAGATCCTAATGTTGTAATGCGTTATTATCGTTCTAACATTCAGATAGATTAAATTATGGAACAGAAACTTACACCAAAAGAATTAAAAAAGCTAAATTCTAAAGAAGGTTTAATAGCGTTATTATCGAAACCACTAAATTTAGAAAGAGCAGTTAGATATGTAAATTACCAAAGTAAATTAGAAAAATTACAAGTAGAATTAATTAGACTACAAACTTGGGCAATTAATAATGACGAGCGAATTATTATTGTTTTTCAAGGAAGAGATGCCGCAGGTAAAGGAGGTGCAATTAGAAGATTAACAGAGCGTATAAACCCGCGTCTTATGCGAATTGTTGCCTTGCCAAAACCAACAGAAGATGAAAAATCTCAATGGTATTTTCAACGCTATGTAGAACAGTTTCCAAAAGCAGGCGAAATTGTTTTTTTTGATAGAAGTTGGTATAATAGAGCCGTTGTAGAACCTGTTAACGGATTTTGCACTCCAGAAGAATATAAAATTTTTATGAATCAAGTAAATGATTTTGAACGTATGATTTTAGAATCGGGTATTCATTTGGTTAAGATTTACATGTCTATTTCTAAAAAAGAACAAGCAAAACGTTTTGCAGATATTAAAAGCGATCCATTAAAACAATGGAAAATGACCAAATTAGATGAAAAAGCACAAGTTCTTTGGGATCAATATACAGAGTATAAAAATGCCATGTTTAAAAAAACAAATACAGAAAACTCTCCTTGGAAAATTATTAGAGCAAATAGAAAAACTGAAGCTCGGGTAAATGTTATTAATCACATCTTAGATCGTATTCCTTACAATAAAGATTTAGAAATTTAAACGAGTGCTTTTTTTACTTCAGAAAAAACAAAATAAATTTCTGCAGCAATTTGTTGGTTCGTTTTTAAATAGGTTTCATCTTGTAAATCTGTGTTATCAGAAGCTTTTGGGTCTATAAATGGCAAGTGGAATCTATAGGTTGCTTCAGGGATAAAAGGACAATTAGTGTCTGCATTATTACAAGTAGTGATAGCTATAAAAGGGTTTTTATTTTCAGCATCATCATATCTCTTAGAAAAACCTAAGATAGATTTAGTGGTTCCTTCAAAACATATAATATACTTTGGGTTTTGATGTGAGAAATTTTCTAAATGAAATGTAAAACCTACTTTTTGTAAAGTTTTTACGGTATTTTTAAAAAATGCAGTTACTTATGTTCCACCAGAAAAACTATGAATGTTTAGATCGAAATAATTGGCGGCAAAAAATCCCCAAACCTGTCCTAATTGACTTCTTCTAGAG